>CAZRBD010000060.1:0-21144 GCA_964598265.1 uncultured archaeon | reverse complement strand
AAAATGGAGAAAATGGAAAAAGGCTTAACTGTATTGCTTTTTTTATTTATTATATTTTTAATCTTTCTAGTTATAACTGGTGCATTTTTATTTGCGTAGTGGAAAGAAACTAAGAAAAACAATCTCTTACTATTAGTACTTTTTTTCTTAATGAATGCAGTCAATTTACTTTTCTTAGTATTTGAAAGTATAATGCTATATGATATTTTTACAATGCTTACAATGACCGTCGGACTGATTTTTATTGATCGCACGTTCTATCAAGATCGCAAATCTCCTTTCAAATTGCTGGTAGCACTTACTATTATTTTTGGAGCGTTAACTAATATATCCTTTATCTTGTTCGAACGTTCAATTATCTCTCAACGGGAGGTTGCCTTTTTCATACACAATATTTTTGTTGGAGCCCTTTTTGTCATTTTTGGATTGTGGTCTTTTATCGCAGCAGCGGGTTCTTTAAAAGTATTTAGTTCTAGTGATGCAGTGGAACCATGGGTAAAGGGTCGTTATAGGTTAGTTAAATTCTATAGCATATGTATAATTCTCGTAGGAGCACTCACCCCCTTCACTCCTGTAGAAGGCACGATTAATTGGGCTTTATTGGTAATTTTAGTTGCTAATATTTTGAGAATTGCTGGAGAAACCCTCGCTTGGATCATGCCAAATTTCCTAAAAAAGTATTTAAATCGAGGATATACATTTACTGACATAATCGAAGAACTCTCAGAATAAGAAATTATGGAGGGAATTCGATGAACAATGTAACCAATTTTTTTGGAGAATATCTAGCAAAATTGACAGAAAAAAGACCCATGGCGTGTAAAGGAATGATTCGCCTAGCGGTGCTAGACAAGTTTCCCGGAAAGACCCCAGAACAAATAAATTTTAACGAATTAAAGGATGTTTTCAACACAACTTTAAAAGAACGATTAGAGAATGTCTCTACTCCTAATACAGAACAAATATCGCACGATATCGCTTTTTTTCTAGTAAAAAACCAATCATTATTGACTATGGCATAAATGGTTTTAAGTTTGAGATATTTGTGATAAGAATTCCATGAATTCTTTTTTTTTTTAAAATTTTACATAAAAAAATAAAATTAAGTTAGTAATTGATTATCAAGCTCTAATTTCCTTATGTTTAAAGCATTTTAAATAACTGTCTAAGAGCTAGTGACATGATATATTTCTGAATTTGATCTGTTCCTCCCCCTACTTGATGGATTCTTGAAATCCCTAATAAATCTTGCATTAAGGTATTATCACATAAACCTGCCCCCCCCATCAAATTTGCACACCCATAACATACGCGTTCACTTAATCTAGCACTCTGAGATTTTAATTGGGATGCTGTTGCAACAAGAGTAAGATTAAAGTTTTTCGGAAGTGTTCCAAATTGTTCCATTTTCTCATCAATAATTTGGCATATATGTAAGGTCGCTAATGTTAAACTCATCGTTTTTGACCACATTTCTGCCAGAGGAAAACCAACTCCTTGATATTTCAGGACTTCCTTACCAAATTGTTTTCGCATATTGACATATATCGCAGCGTGAGAGATGGCATTCCAAGCTTCTGATACATTAAGAATTACAATTCCCAAACGTTCAAGATTCAAGCCTTCAAAAAGATATTCCCGACCCAGTCCTGGTCCTCCTAAGACATATTCTTTAGGTACTCTTAAGTTTGAAAGTGTTTCTTTTCCTATATGAACTCTTGGAGTCCATGGAATATTAATCCTTTCTACCTCCCAACCCTCCCAAGATGTATCAATAAGAAATTGTGCCATGGTATTTCCATTATTGGCTTCCTTTGTTGCATATAGAACAGCCCAGTCTGCTCGACTTCCATTCGTTTGATATGTTTTTTCACCATTAAGAGTAAAACTCCCATCTTCATTTTCATCACAAGTTGTTAACATGTGAACTGCATCAGAACCTCTTTCTGGTTCGGTTATGCAAATACAACCAATTTTTTGTCCTGTCACCAATTCTTTTAACGCTTTCAGACGCTCAGCAACATCGTCATGATGAAGCATAATTGGATTTACCGCTAAGATGCTTGCTCCCATTGCCATGGTAAGTTGGGGATCAAAGAAATCTGTAGCAAGGCATCGCATAAATTCAGCAGTCATACCATAAGGTTCATAATTTAAACCTAACTCATTGAAATTATTAATTCTTGTTACTAACCCTTCTTCTCCAATTGCTGGTATCCATTCATAAAAATCTTCATTGTGAGTAATATTATTTTTCTCCTCAAATTTTAGAAAAAATTTCTGTACCTTCCTTAAAAAACTGAAGTTTTTAGGTTTTAAAATGCTCACTAAATTATTATTTAAGAAATTGTAGCGAGTTTTAAGATTCATTTTCTCTAAAATTTCATCATTTATGCATTGAACTTCTCCTTTTTTCTTTACCACATTAGTCAACTCCCTTTATTTGGTTAGAAATTATATTTATAATTATTATTAGTTCAAATTCTTAAAATATTTTTATGAAAAAATCAAGTAAAAAAAGTAAATAAATAGATTTTTATTCAAAATTAACAAGAACTTTCAATTCGTCATGTGGAGGATTAGCTAGTTTTTCAAACATCTGAGGTATTTCATTAATGATTATTCGATTAGTAATAATCAATTCAATATTTATCTTCCCTTGTTCCAATAAACTTATAGCCGTTTTATATACATCTTGATTATAACCATAAGTACCTTTTACTGTAATACTATTTATGGTTATTAATCGAGCGTTATTAATTTCATAAGAACTATCATGCATCCCGATAATTGTAATACAACCCCCCTTTTTAATTAAAGATAAAGATGTAGTAACAGTAGAGGATAACCCCACACAGTCATATACATGATCGGGCCCTATTTTATCAGTTGCTCTCACGATTTTATTCCATAAAATGGGTTTAAAAACTTTATCAGCACCGAGTTCTAGAGCTATTTTTTGTTTTGATTCAACTGGTTCCAAAGCAAATATCTTCTTTGCTCCAGAAGCTCTTAATATTTGAATCACAAATAATCCAATTGGACCTGTGCCTATTACCGCGGCTGTATCACCAATCTTGAAACCAGATTGTTGAATGGCGTGTAATGCAATCGATAATGGTTCTACTATAGCACCACCGTCATAAGAAACATTATCTGGTAATTTATGAACCCTTTCTGCTTTAACATTAATAAAATCTCGCATAGCTCCATTTTCAGTCGTACCAAGCGAATAATTCTGCAATTTACACATATTTTCTTGATCATGATTACAATAATAACAATTATTGCAAGGGATCTGGGGATTTACTGTTACTCGATTTCCAATCTTTAATTTCTTTACATTTTCCCCTATCTTAACTATTTCTCCTGAAAATTCGTGACCAATTATTTTACCGGGTATATTTGGGCCTCCCGTTTCATAAGAACCGACATCAGTTCCACATATTCCTACTTTTTTTACCTTTATTAAAACCCCATTTGAATTAATTTCTGGCTTTAAGAAGTCATCCTTAACTAAAATTCTATGTTTTCCTTCAAATACCGCTCCTTTCAATTTATAACGCCTTTCTTTATCATATTTAATAAAATGTAAAAGAATTTGACATTTTACAAAATTCCCATAGAACCCATTAACTTTGTCGTATCAGGAGTATCAAATTGTACTTTTATATCTAACACCGCTGGTTTTCCCGAATTTTTTGCTCGTTCAAATGCTGCTTTTATCTCATTAGGATCAGTTACAACTTCTCCATAACAACCGAATCCCTCTGCACATTTAGCATAATCAAAGTCTGGAAGATCTACATCAATATAACGTTTCCCCATAAAGAGTTTCTGTCCTGATTTTATCATCCCCCAGGCACTGTTATTTGAAATCACATATATTAAATTCTTTAGGTTTAAGCGAGCTGCTGTCTCTAGATCCTGTACGTTAATCAAAAAACTTCCATCTCCAGTTATTGCGACTACTTGTTTTTCCGGAGCTGCTAGTTTAGCACCTATTCCATAAGGTATGGCAGTTCCTAATTGTCCCATGCCTATTGCTTGAAGTGTAGATAGTGGAGGCCTATCCTTATAAAAATCTACTTGTTCAACCATATGAGCTGCTATATCACCCCCATCTATTACTAGGATTGCATCATCATCAATATTCTCTAATATATCCTTGATCATCCTTTTAGGTAATATTGGTGTTTTATCTCTCATTGCTTTTTTATTGATTCTTGCAATATTTTTTTGTCGTGATTCTAAAAGGGTATTTAACCATTCTCTTTCACTAATTTTATCAAATGTTTTTAATTCTTCGAGAATTTGTATCAAAAACTGTTTGCAATCACCCACAATACCAAGAGTTATTGGCTTTGCTCGTCCGATAATAGAGGGATCTATATCAACATGAATTAATTTTTGCGAATTTTTCCAAAAAGGTTCAGCACCGTGACCCATTGTGAATGAAAATTTGCACCCTAGGGCTAAGATTACGTCAGCTTCAGGTGCCGCTTTTAAAGCTGGACCTGAGACTGAAGCACCCATTAAACATTTTGATTTATTTGTCATTGTTCCAATTCCCATAATAGTTGTAAAAACGGGAATTTGTAAATACTCTGCAAGTTCTCTCAACTCATCCCAAGCCTCCGCTCTTGCAACTCCCCCCCCAGATATAATTATTGGTTTTTCAGCATTTAATAAGAGTTCTATAGCATCTTTCATTAATTCCGTATTGATACTTGGTTTTTGCATACTTCGATATCTTTCCGCACCAAAAATTTCTATTTTATCTTCTTCTATTTCCTCAAGAAATGCATCCTCAAAAATTTCTAATAAAACTGGTTGTGGACGTCCTCCGGTAGCTTCTCTAAATGCTTTCTGAACAGCATCAGGAATTTCTTCTAATTTACGTAGGCTTTTTTGATATTTTGTGATTGGTCTAAACATTGTCATTTGATCTAAATTACCCTGTAAGGTGAAGGAGTCTTGAAGAGCTGAATTTACTTGTGGAACAATCGCTATTACTGGTATATTATCAGCCCAAGCGGATCCGACTCCAGCCATTAAATTTAAAGCACCTGGTCCAACTGTTCCGAAACAAATTCCAGGAGTGTTAGTAACCCTTGCCCACGCATCTGCACTATGAGCGGCGGCGGCTTCATGTCTGAAAAGTACCGTTTGAATGCCTTGTTCCTTACCCCACTTGTAAATTGCATCGTACATATTCAAAAATTGTCCACCAGGGATTCCAAATAAATATTTTACATTCTCTTTTAGGAGACATTTAATTAGAACATCTCCACCATTTATTTTCTTCTTCTCTTCTGCCATTTTATTCACCGTTTTAAAAATATAATTAATAATTGATATTGTTTTTATTTGTTTAAATAATTACCTTTGTTAGAACTGTGAAAAAGTATAGTATTTAAATGAGGAATTCTGTAAGTGAACTTATAAATTCACGCAATGAATTTGGGATGATTTTAATGTCATTATGTTTGAGATTTACTTTTTCAAGAGAATTAAGAGAGTTTAAGATTGGAGGGATTTTATTAAGATTATTATAACTCAAATCTAATACTTTAAGCAATTTAAGGTCCTTAATTGAAGTTGGTAAGGTTTTAATAAAATTTCTCCTTAAAATTAGCTTTTTTACATTAGTTAAGCTGCCGATTGAAGTAGGAATCTCTTGATAATTCGTGTCCATAATATATCTATTAATAGTTTTTAAATATATTTCTAAATCATTTAATTTTAAAAGAGATTTTATAATTTCCTCATTTTCTTTAATGAACTTCCAATTACCGTACGTAAAATTTAATATTTCTACATGACCATCTTTTATAAGAAGCCAAGGTTCACCACCCTTAAGGTCACTTAAATTCTCAAATTGTTTATAGCTTTGAGGTTTAATTTCATACTTTCCTTTATCTCTAGCAAATATTGCTTCAACATCTAAAAAAAACCTTGATTCGTTTGGAGTAATTCCAATAGTTGAAGAAAAATCCTTTATCCACTCGGTAAGATTTTTAGTAACCAGTTTATACTTTGGGTTTTCATTTATATCAAAAAAATCAATGATTGTTTTAATGACTAGAGGAGATTTGTCGTGTTCGAGAGCCCATATTATGGGATTCAAAGATTCATCCAAATAACTATTAATTAAGATATCTACTGTTGCTGCTCTAACTAATGGATTTTCATCGGAAACTAAACAATCTTCGAGCATATTATAGATTTTTGGATTTTTAAATTTAACTTTTTTCAGTAACGTAAGAGATTTTATACGAATTTGTGCGATTTCACTCATTTCAATTAGAGACATCAGCAGTTCAGCTGCTTTTTCTTTATTTAAATCCCCTCCTAAGAACCCATTGTAAATTATGTCTGGAGAAACTGGTTTAATCATCTGTAATTGGTTAAAAATGTAAAATGAAGATTTAAAGATATAAATGAATAACTTATTTTAAATTCAAAGAATGACAAATTCATTGAATTAAGAGCTAAATTCAATATTATCTGATTCAATTCAGAGACGACTTTTCTAATTGTTAAGAAACTGAATATTTAAATAATAACTTAAATTCATTCTTTATCACTATTTAATTTAAAAAAAATTGGTGATTTTAGAATGGGTGACGAAAAAAAAAGTAGGAAAGATTCAAATGAGTTATTAAACTTTTTAATGATTATAATCGGTGCTCTTTTTATCCTGAAAGCTGTAACAGAACTCTTAGCTTGGGCGGGTATCCTTATTCCAGTATGGTTATCCCCAGGTGATGAAGCGCTCTCTGTTTTTGGTAGTCAAGGTATAGTTTCAATTCTGTTAGGTTTTTGGTGTTTAGTAGCGGGCATTGGCTTGTTCAGAGAAGAAGAATATGCACTAGGAATGGGCTTAGTAGTTTTGAGCATAATGGCAGCAGCAGGTATCACTGCAATGGTGGGATGGATAGCTACTCCTGCAACTTTTGATGCTACATATTGGCCAAATTACATTACAATCATAGCCGCTATCACTGGTATTGCCGGATTTGTCTGGCTCATTTTTACTTATAGAAGATATGATTAAACTTGAGGCATTTTGAATTTTTAATAATTACTAAATTTTTTTCTTTTAAATTTTAATTTTAAAAAATAAATAATAAAAGACGACTCTTATACATATAAGAGATACGACTAAAACAAAAATAATTTAAAAAAATAATTTTCTCTTTTTTTTTATTTATTTAGTAATTTCTTTTTAAATAAAAACCTTAGACAATGTTCGACTCCAAATTCCTTAGTACTTATAACTTCGCGATAAATTCTAAGTAGATTCATGCCTAACGGTGTGAAAATATCGAGAATTTCTTTTTCGGTGTAAGTTCGGGAATATATTTTTTCTCCCATAATTTCTACAACAACATCTTCATCGAGATTAAAACCCTCTTCCTTTGGCTCATTTAAAGCGAGATATAGTAACCCCTTATTTTTCAATGACTTTACTAATATTTTTGCCACATCTTTAAATAGTGGTGGATTAAGTAAAAGCATGGAATAGTTTGAAAAGACTCCATCAAATTTATTAACATAATCTAACTCTATCATTGATATTTCTCTGAATTCTGCGTTAAGAACGTTTTTTTGTGATAATTTAACCATCTACACAGAAAAATCAATTCCTAACACTTTAAATCCTTTGTCTAAAAAATTGCTAGTAAATAGTAACCTTGTGCCTGAGCCTAAATCTAAAATGAATGCATTTTCATGAAGTTTCTTACAAAATAATTCTGCTAACGGATTTATTTTTGCATATTTGGCATGTTCATATTTTTTCGCCACATTATTCGATGATTTCTTGTTCAGAGAAATGATATCTAAGTTTTCCTTCATTAAAGAATTTGAAATATAAGATAACATAAAAAGGTTTAACTTAGCTTCCACTTTACTAATAAATTGTAAATTAATATAAATAGATATAAAAACATTATTGGGGAAAAAATGAGAACTTTTGAACAGTATGTTGAAGATTTAAAGAAGATGAAACCGAATGTTTATATCGGTGATGAAGTTGTTGGTCGGGATGACCCACGCCTAGAAGGAGGTATGAATATTATTAGAGAGACCTTTGATCACGTTAATGAGTCTGAATACGAAGATTTATGCACCGCAACCTCCCATCTAACTGGTAAGAAAATAAATCGTTTCTGTCACATCCACCAGAGTGAAGAGGATCTATTAAAAAAACAGAAGATGACTCGCTATTTATGTCATCGTGTTGGCGGATGTATCCAGAGATGCATGGGGATTGATTCTTTAAATGCCCTTTCAATTATTACTTATGAAATGGATCAGGCTTTAGGAACCGATTATTACGAAAGATTTAAAAACTATATGATTCAATTCCAAGAGAATGATTGGGTTGCGAGTTGTGCTCAAACAGATGCTAAAGGTGATCGTTTAAAAAGACCATACCAACAAGAAGACCCTGATCAATATCTTAGAGTAATTGAAACGAGAGAAGATGGTATTGTAGTGCGAGGGTGTAAAATAAATATTACTAACACACCCTATGCAGATGAGTTTATTGTTGTTCCGTGTAGGTATATGGGGCCAGAAGATAAAGATTATGCCGTAGCTTTTGCTTTACCGGGAGATTGGGAGGGTGTTAAATTACTTACTAGAACTGCTTCTTTTCGTAAAAGCGAAGTTTCAGATGCTCCAGGTTTAAGATTTGGAGACGCAGAAACATTTATAATCTTCGATGATGTGTTTATACCAAATGAGCGTATTTTTCTCAATGGAAATGGAGATCCAAGGCAAACACCCTATGCTGGGTTTTTAGCATTAATGTTCGCGCACTATCATAGACATAGCTATACAGGTTGTAAACCCGCAATGTCAGAAGTTTTAGCTTCCGCAGCAGCATTAGTTGCTGAATATAATGGTATAGAAAAAGCCTCTCACGTCCAAGAAAAAATCTCACATATTATCGGCATCGCTGAGCTTGTTTTTGCTGCTGGTGAATCAAGTGCAAAACATTCAGAGAGATCTCCTTCTGGTACACAAATTCCTGATGAAATACTTACCAATGCTGGAAGACGTCTAGCGGGGGAAAATATATACGAGGAATATAAAATACTTGCTGACCTTTCCGGTGGATTAATTGCCACTTTACCATTTGAAGGATCTTTTTTCAATGAAGGAATTGGCCCATTGGCTATGAAATATTTAAAACGAAATCCAAGAGTCAAACCGGAATATATATACCGTTGCTTTCGGGGAATTGAAAATATGATTGTTTCTGATTTAGGTGGTGTAATGCAGGTTGCTGGTTTGCATGGTGGGGGGTCACCACAAATGGAGACAATTACTATGATGATGCGCTACGACACTGAGAGACTTAAAGACATATCCAAGTATCTTTTTGGTATTAAGTCGAAGTTACGAAAATATGAAAGACCTACTGTTACTCCACGTAAAATGCTTGAAAAATTTCGAAAAGCAATGCAAAGAAAGAAAAAGGATTAATTCAATTTTTTTTTAATTTCTAATTTACCTTGTAATACTAATATTTAGAGATAAATTTCTAGGAACACCTTTTTAAACAATAGGGAACTCAAAACCATCGTCAAAATGGAACCATCCAAAATCCCAACCAAATTTATTTTTGGCTCGTTCTAATTTGTTGTTGATTTTATTAACTATAGTAAAGAAGGAGGGTTCAGGTGCTGAAAGTGCAATAAACTAATAGAAGATTAATATTTATATACTTATAAGAATTGATAATTACTGATACTTTTATTAATAAAAAATTAGTTTTGAACATAGATGCTACAAAATGGCAGATGTAATGATTTGGAGCCCCATAGATCGCATTTTATGGGGTATGGCAATTTTACTCTCACTCATTTGTGCAATATCATACTTAAATCAGGGGAAGAAAAACGACAATTTAGACGAAAGGCTTATTTCATTCGGATATTCTTTTGATTTTTTTATTGCTACAATAAGTATTATTCTTCTTCTATTAAGTGAATTACAAATTCCGGGAGAATATGTCAACCACACTTTCTACGGCAATTACGATGAAGCTAGTTCATTGTATGAAATTCTTGTAAAATATGGTTGGATCCTTTCATGCAGTCAATTTATTTTATTTTTTTACGCTTTTGAAAGATTTGTAAAAAAGACATACTATCTGATCACCATATCAAATTTAATTTGTGTAGTATTATTATTAGTACTCCCTTTCAATTTAGAGGGATTCCTTGTTTTGGCTCTTTTTTATATGCTTATTTTTTTCATCATACTCTTATTGTATACAAAATGGTCGCGACTTGAACTTAAAGCTGTTTCTGCTCTTATTTTATTAGGCGCTATTTTAATAACAGTTGGGACAGGATTTAGTTTACCCACTTCGGAAGAACTTAACATAATTCCTTTAATAATTGCTCCACTATTTTCTATTTTTGGCAGTGTTTTTATCTTACTTCCTACAATCATTAATTCAGGATATTTTACAAGCGGTTCAAAATATTGGAAAATCATCGGGGCTGTAGTTATAGGCTTATTATGTTTTGTAGAATTTTTTGTTATTCTATATAGCGACCTCTTTTATTTTATTATTAATTCAGTTCTACTATTATTTGTAATCTTTTCGCTCTTTTATACGCTTAAATATATAAAACTTGAAATATCTTTAGAGAAGAGAAAAGAACCGGTAGACATTTTAAGAGCATTTACAAGACCTAAAAAGGTGACTGAAGAAGAAATTATGGTTTCTAAAGAGAAAAGGATTTGTGTGGTATGTAAGGGAAAACTTGAAAGAAATATGTACATTTGTCCTGATTGTAACACATTTTATTGTAATAAATGTTCAGATTCATTAGCTGATTTGGAAAACGCGTGTTGGGTGTGTGATACGCCTTTCGACAAGTCCAAACCCGTTACACCGTTCAAGAAAGAGAGAGAAAAAGAAAAGGCAGAGATTGAAGTATCAGAAAAACCCCCTAAAATGCTTGAAAAATCTAGGAAGCCAACGCAAAGAAAGAAAAAGGATTAATTTTTTTCCTATTTTTATTTCAACACTAAAAATAATGTGCTTTACATAACGCATAAAACAAATGATTCACTATCAGAAAGAGTTTCAAGCCCGATATCTTTGTCCTTCACAATAAATTCTTCAAGGGTGATTCCCTTTTCAAAGATTTCGTCAAATTTATCTAGGAAAATTTGATAGATATTTTTGTTTCTCGACACATAAACTCCAATTAAAATATTTGTTGGATCAAAACTCGGTTGGATAAGGTCAGTATCAGTGAGACTGAAATTACTAAAATCCTCATCTGTAACGTGAATCTCAATGTTTTTAAAATGCATACCGAATGGTTCCACATGTTTAGCAAGTAACTGAAACTCGTCACTTAATAAGAGATCTTTAATAACCTCAGAATTGAAGATTACTTGTACATTAATTTTTTTCAAGTTTTCTTTAATTCGATTCATGCCTGGCTTCATCAGTTCCCTAGTTTCTTCAGGAACCTTATTGAGACGATCTTCATGAATCATGGAAACCAATGGGTTGTCATATCGTATCCCTATTGCAATTTTACACTTATTTTTAGCGAGAAAGAAATAATAGGTTTCATCGAAATTTTTAATGCTATAATTAATAAATTCTACAGGTTCTTGTATAACTTGTTCTTCTTCTAAGTTATAATTTCTAATAAATTCCTCAAGTGAAGTTTCTATTTTATCCTTTTTTTCTTGAAATTGATTTTGGAGCTCTTCAATCCTTTTATTAATTAAGTTCTGCCATAGAGTCATTGCAGGATTAGCAATATGGATTTTCATAGGTCTATCATAAATTTGAACAAGTCCTAGATCGCTTAATACTGAGCAAATTTTGTACCCTCGTTTTAATGAAAGATTAAATTGATTACTAACTTCTTTTAGGTTATCAATTCTCTTATTTTTCAGGAGATAATTGTAGATTTTCTCTATTCCTTTCTCTATAATACCAATCGAGTCGAACAGTTGACTGAGGGCTAAAAATTCAGTATCTTCCATGGTATCACCTATTTCCCATACGATCTAATGTAAGATCAGTCAGAACTTTAAAGGCGTCATCAACGTTAAGGTTATCTTTAGAAGAAATTTCAGCAAAACTCGCCATTTCATTTTTTTCAGCAATCTGAATTCCAAAATCTCTTTGAACTTGGCGTTGAGTTTGGGCAAGATCGAGTTTTGAACCAACCAGCATAATAGGTATAGGACCACCCTTTTGTCTGACAATATTCATCCATTCTGAAATATTATCTAACGTACTTGGTCGTGTTATATCATATAATAGGAATGCGGCATTGGCTCCAAGGCAATAAGTTGGTAAAAGAAACCTGAAACGTTGCTCTCCACCGATGTCCCACAGTTGAAGTTTTATTCTTTTATTGTTCAATTCAACAGTTTTAACATGAAAATCAACGCCGATAGTTAATCTCTCACTTGGATTGAAGATATTATAGCAGTAACGCTTAGTAAATGACGTTTTACCAACAGAGGCATCCCCAAGTAACAGGATTTTGAATGTATAATCATAATTTACCAAATCTAAGCTATAACCTCCTTTACTAGATTTCCCATTATTGAAGCCATACTCATTAAACCTACAAGTACTTAGGTATATTAATCAATTTTATTATTTATATTCTTATACCCATTACGTTATTATTTGTGTGACTTTAACCTTTTTAAATCTAGTTCGAATTTTTTTTGTTTAGACCTTTAGAACATACATTTTTTGTTATCCCAAATGAGAACTCCTTAATCTTTATGTTTTTTTATACTTCTTAATTACGAAATAATTAAACTTAAAACATTCGAGTTCATTACTTATTGAGAGTAAAAAACCATTAGTTGACGAATGAAAAAAGAGAATATTATTTTAGGTTTATTTTTTGCTAATGAAGACAATTTAGTTTTTGAAAGTATTAGATATTCAGAGAAACTTAGCAGTGATAGAAAAGATTCGCTAAAAATGCTCTCATTTAAGTTTTTGGGTCCTGTATTTCTTACAGCAGCGAGTGGAATAGGTAATAATTGGAAAATTGATTTTATAGATTCTGCACTCTCTCTATATCAGAAGCAAGTAGTTGAAGCTGCTGTAATTCAATCATTTTTTACTCTTAATTCTTCACTTGAAACTGATTTAGGTACTACACATCTCTTTGTATTAATAAGTACTCCCTTTACTGAAGATGTAAAGCTTATAGAAGAGGAAATATCGAAGTATATACACCCTAGCATTATGCAGGGGAAATTAGTAAGTGAGAGTCTCTTAGGAAGTCGATTTAACTTTGATCGATTTATAAGGCGTGAATTAAATAGAGGAATAAACCTAATTGAATACTCCCTTGGATCTGCTCGAAAGATGTATTGGGAAGAAAAACATAGATACTATTGTGTTGGTGTAATAGAAAGGAAAAATTCTGAAGACCTAAGAATTTCGAACCTCTACACGTTTGATAAAGAGGATCCCTTAAGAAGAGAATACTTGGACTTTATCCCATCATACTATGTTATGTCTATTTTACCCGATTACTATGAGCATCTAATCAGTGAGACTTTAACGCTTTATGATAAAAAGGGAGTATATCCTAACATACGAGAATTTAAACTTAGTTATAAGAATAAGAAAGTGGTCTATTTGGAAGAGTTTTTATTTGAAAAAGAAATCTTTTATAGCTACGGAGTTATTCTGGTTCAAGAACAAGAAATTACTGAGTCCAATAATAACCTATCTTTTTTTAAAAAAACCTTGAGACTTATTTTAGATAAAAAAAGAAGCCTAAAATATGGCCTTGATTTAATAAATCCTCAATTTAAATCTGAAAGATGGGGAGCAATCTCTAATGAAGATCTGGAAAAAATAGGAAAATTTCTTGATAATCCCAACTAACAATTGTAAATTTAGATAATATGGAAGAAATTGATTTTGAAGAGCTTTACAAGATTGAAAAGGATAAATTAATGAGATATTATGAGAGAATAAAAAATCAATTTAAATTTTCTGATCCAATCAAAATTGTATCAAAATTTTTAATCAATCAATCAATAGGATCTAATTTTACGGATGTACATGAAACGCTATTATATTTTTATGATAAACTTGCAGAAGGAAAAGAGATTCTAGATTTAGCATTTGAATGGATAAGAGCTCAAAAAATTCGATTAGAATATAAAAAATATTTAATCAGAGCACAATACCCAAATGATAGTTTGAGTTTGGCAGTGGATGATTGTTTATTTAAATTTTTCCTACAATATGATAATTTTATGAGAAATTTGCTTAAAAATGACGTTAGGGAACATAATTTCAGTGCATTATATGAAATATTTTTCAGCCCTTATGAGTCTAAAAGTCTTAATATTAAAGATATATTAGAACGACATATTGATAATGTTCCAACGCATTTTCAAGGAATAGAAAAGATTAATACAAACATAATAATTTTACGTTCAGGTTTATCAGTAATAATTGTAAAGGACTATGCTAACGTCTTACAATCTAGAAGGGAAGAGAAGTTACAGAGAGAACAAAAATTTGCTAAACAAAAAATGGCGAAACTTAAGCAAGAAAATAATTTTGAAGGGTTGCTACTAGAACGCATGATAAAAACTTATTGTATTAGTAAAAAAGAAATCTCTGATAAGGAAATTGAGAATGCTGTTTCCCAATTTTTATCATCTTACTTTAAATTTGGGTCTTTATATAGTTTTGAAGAATTTAAGGAATTATTAATACAGAATCTGGCAACAGATATCTACTCGGGGTTAAATGAAAGATTAAAAAAAAAAAACAAAGTTGATAATATCAAGTATCTAATTTTAAATATCATCACATTATTTAGAAAAACAAACACAGCAAAAAAATTAGATGGGCTAGCTTGGAAGCGGGATCTTACAGATATTCTGAAAACCTTTGTTATTAAATTTCTTAGCACTATGTTTACCTAAAATTAGGGCTGGAATTCTTAAAAATCACTTTCAATTTTTCTTTAATTATTAAATTCGATTCTTTTTCTATAAGATTCTTTAATTCCGTATATATTAAAGGATTTTTCAATAAATTATTAGAATTTAAAAAGCGTATAACTGCCCAGCGAACAGAATCATCAGGATCATTTAATAAAGGGATTAAATAATTGAGATAGCTTTTATCCCCCGCTTCTTCTATCCTAAATATAGTTCTTGCTCTCGTTATAAAATCAGTATGATATAGTTGAGGAACTAAAACATGCTTTACAGAATTGTTTTTAATAAAATCTAATAAGAAATTAAAAATCTCAACTTTAAAGTTATGGATCTCATTTGTTCGCTGGATATAAGAATCTAAGACTAATTCGGCTCTGTTTCCAATTTTCAATAAACTTTCAAAAGATATAAAAAAATCATCCGATAACTCAGCTTTATCTAATTTTAAGTTATCAATTAATATTCTAATATTTTTGTCGCTAACTTTTGATATTTCTATAACATCCCAATTTGTACTTTCTTCTTCCTCCCAGATATTATTATCCATTAAATAATTCACTCATTCCTAAAGAAATTATATATTTTTTAATTAAAGAAAAATAGGTTTCGTCTTTTAATTGGTTTGTTATTAAAACAACAATAAATTAGAGTATATTATGATTTTTATCTCAGATTTTCATACTAAATTAATTAAAAATTAAATTATTAATAAATCCAAGATTTAACAAAACCTTATAGATGCTATCTCATTGAATCTTTTAAATTTTCCAATTAATCAAAAAATTCTAGTAAATCTTAATTCTAACATAAAAAAAATATTCTGGGGAGAACCAAATTAGGCTTTCAGTAAATTAATTACATTATAATATAAAATATCTTGTTTAATTTCTTTTGAAGTCCTAGGTAATGTTAAAATCTTATCAATTTCGAGGGGAAGTGAAGAAGCTGTAGGTGAATCTGACCCAAATAAAATTCTTTTATGGCCAACCGTCTTAATTAAGTTATATATCGCAAATGAGAGAGAACAAGATGTTTCGAAAAATATATTTTTATATTTAATTAAGGTCAATCCAACTTCTATAGCATATTCCATTGCATATCCCGCATGTCCAACAATTATTCTTAATTCAGGGAATTGTTTTGCTAACTTGGCAATATCTTTTGGTAAGCATCCACTAAAAAAAGCCGTCTTTGGGAGAGAATGAATGTAAAAAATAAGTTTTTTATCGAAATCTTGCATAAAAGAAATTAATTTAATAACATCACGCGGTACTTTTATCATATTAAAAGCAGAATGAATCTTGACTCCTCGAAAACCATTTTTAAAATGTTCTTCTAAAATCTTGTAATTGGTTTCTACTTCTCCAGGATCAATTTTTGGGTTAAACCAAAAGAATTTATAAAATCTTTTTGGATTTTTATTAGCAATATCTATTACATCTTGATGATCAAGTTGCCCCTTTGGCATGAGTTTCTTAAAATTGTCCATAATATCAGCAATTTTAAATTGTTTATCAATGTTAGAAACTGTCTCTTTTTGCCTTTCATGATATTTCTTCCTATTTATTGTTGTAATAATTGCCTTCTCCACATTGAACCGATCCATGTACTCGATTATTGATTCATTAGGCTGAAGGAAAATACCGTAAGTATGAAGATGAGCATCAAAAATTTTAAAATTATTTCTAGACATGTATTTTTCAAGTGAAAATGTAATAGGTATTAGTTATTTGAATTTTTACAAATTTAATACTATTTACGTTTTTTAAAAAAAAAAAGGGATTTCACAATAATTTTATTTTCTCCATTATCATTTCTCTATTCTTTTCAAAAAAAATATCTACTCGTCTTTTTACTCGTCTTTTTACGACTTTCTTAACTACTGTTCTCTTAATTACTGCTCCGAGAATATTCATTATTTTCTCAACCATTAGGCTTTTTATTATTCCTTCTATTGATTCCCCTTTAGAGACTTTTTCAATCCATTTATCAAATACTTTTTCAATATTCTTATTGATTTTTTCAGATAATTCTGAGGAGATCTCTTCTTCCATTAGAGTTTCACTTTTGAAATTTTATATAATTGATAAAATTCAGTTCATTTAAAATTACACAAAAAAAAAAGAACAGCTCTAAATTCTACAGAACTATTTATTGTGATATTTAATAAAAGTCTTATTGTGATATTCCTCAAAAGCGATTCTGAGTTCTTCTTCAGTATTCATGACAATCGGGCCACGTCAAGCAACAGATTCTCGTAAAGGCTTTCCAGATATTAATAATAAACGAACCCTCTCCTTATTAGTCGTTATCTTTACACCATTTCCATCCCCAAAAATTACGAGCATTTCTTTCGAAACCAATTCCTCCTTATTATCATCAAAAAATCCTTCACCTTCTATTATATAAGTAAAAACATTATGTCCTTTTTTTACAGAATGGATATATTGTGAATCGGGATTCAAAGTTATATCTAAGTATTCTGGATCGGTAACTATATCCTGCACTGGGCCTTTAATGCCATTGATTTCACCACAAATTACTTTTATTTTTATTTCATTATCGTTTAAAAAGGTTTCAGGAATTCATGATCTTGTTGAATCTACAGTGGAAGATTATTATAAAGAAACGTATGGAAAAGTCATGATCATAAATTCCGAAGGGCATCAAGAACCGTTTCAAGTTTTTGCTGCGATAGGTGAGAATGTACAGAATAAAAAAGTAACAGGTCTTCTAGATGGAAAAAGAACTTATGAATTACCTCTATGTGAAAAAGGAGATTGGAACTTTTTGGAATTAATTAAAAAAGCATCTAACGTAAAGGGGTATGCAAGATTGTTATTTGAATTGGGAGACACATCAGATGGAAAATATGATGTTATTATTAGAAGTATTAATAGTAGAGATGCAAGAACTGCGGCAGTGACTAATTTGCCGTTTGAGTTATTAACTGATCTAAAAGATAAGGTACTTAAAATTACAGGAACTAAACGAGTTTATTTTGATTTAACCCCAAAACCCCCAGCAACAATTGAATATGTGTAATAAATTATCTATTCTCCACCTTTTCCCTCTTTTGCTAATGTAAAGATACTAAACATTTTTTTTAAAGAACTAGGTTGTATTTCATCTTCTTTAGCATAATTAATGTTCATTCTTGTAAAATGTGCAAGGAATATTTTTAATTTCTCTTGAAACCGCGCAAAATTCTTTTTAGCCTTTACCGTCCATGAAACTTCTGCTAAGGCAATTAAGCGTGGAAAGGTCTGCCATTCGATTCGCTTTAAATTAGGAGTAAATTCACCCCACATTAGTGCTTCTAATCCAATAACATTTTTGTGATATGTGTTTTCCAACTGATTCGGAAGCGGTTCAAATTCATAGGCCAATTTTAGTGGAGTAAAAGAATAACTATGATCCAAATATACATATTTGAAATTAGACATGATAGCTTGCCCTCCCTCCCGGAGATGTTTTAAAACCAGGTGTTTTTTACGTAACCAATATTGGCATATTATTTTTTCCTTTAAATTCCTATTAAGAACGTCGTTCCAACCGATTACACGAATTTGTAGAGAGTGTAAATAATTTAAAACTCTATTTGTAAAATATACCTGTAGATCTCTCATTTTTTCTAAGCCTTCCGTTTTTAATCTTGATTGACAATCTGGACATTCTTTCCATCTAGTTTTTAGAACTTCATCCCCCCCAATGTGAATAATTTTAGAAGGAAATAGAGTTATTATTTCATCTAGTATATTTTGTAAGAATTCATAAACACGTTCCTTTCCTACGCATAAGACGTCCTTATGAATACCCCAATGTGAGGAAACTTCAAACGACACACCTTTACAACTTAATTCCGGATATGCAGCTAACATTGCCCTTGTATGCCCCGGAATATCTATTTCTGGAATAATAGTTATAAATCGTTCGTTTGCATAGTCTATAATCTCCGCAATTTCTTCTTGAGTATAATAACCCGAGTGAGGAACGCCATCCGTTTTTTTACTCAGAAAACCTCCAACCTGAGTTTCATTTCTTTTTGAACCAATTTCAGTTAATTTTGGATATTTTTTTATCTCAATACGCCAACCTTGGTCATCACTTAAATGGTGATGGAATATATTTAGTTTAAGAAATGCGCAAAGATCAAGTAATCTTTTAACCACCTTTATTCCATGAAAATGTCTTGCTTCATCTAACATATATCCTCGCCAAAGAAAACGAGGATAATCAATAATCTTTAGACAATGAATTTCCCTAATTTCATGATCGTTAAACCCACCAGATTCAATAGTAGAAGGTAAAAGTTGCCGTAGTGTTTGAACGCCATAAAAAATTCCATGAGGTGTTCTAGCTGAGATTATTATTTCCTCTGGTCGAATTTCAAGGATGTAACCCTCTTTTCCTATTAGGTTGTGAGTTTCTATTACTCTAAGGTGTATTGAATTATCATGTAATGTAGTATCATTTATGACTTTTATTATTAGATTAAACCCAGTCGCCATGAGAATTAATTCTTTTAAATAATCACCAATTTTTAATAAATTTGAATTTACACAAATAACTGTAGCTTTGTTTAACTCAAATTTTCCAGACGTAATTTCAAGTGAAGCTGGCTCTGGTATAATCCCATAATTCATTTTAACTTTCAGTCTCGAGCTTGTAACTAAACGTTTTTATTTTAAAAAATTAGAATGATTATTAATTATTTAGAAAGATAAGTTCATTCAAAATTTTAATAATTAAATGATTATAAACTTTAAAGTTTCATATATTAGTTAAATATTAGAGAATTTATTATGACTCAAGAAGAAAAAATTCATAGAACTAAGGGATCCAAAAAGAAATATTTGATATATGGGTTGCCAAATTTATCAACATCTATTATCATGGGATTTGCTGATTTTGCTTTATTTACACTTTATAAAATAGGATATCAATTAGATGCATTTCAAATTGGCATAGCTCTAGCCCTTGGAAAACTAACTATAGCAGGTTCACAATTCTTTTTTGGTTGGATTAGCGACTCAAAATACACTAAATGGGGGAGAAGAAAGCCCTATTTGATCATTCTTAGTCCCATTCTTAGTTTATCTTTCCTATTTTTATTATTACCCGGATTAATAATAGATATTACTAATCTGAGTTCAATCTTTATTTGGTTACTAGTTTGGAATGTCATTTTTAATCTCAGTTATGGAGTTACTACACCTTACGGATCCTGGATGGCAGAACAGTTCAGTGTTGATGAGCGTCCATCAGTTTCTCAATATTATAATATTTTTGCTTTTGTTGGTTCAGCAATCATGTCGATTTTTTCCTTTGTTGTGTTAACTGAATCTGTTACTAACATAAGGACGAACCCAAACAATATCCCCCCTGAATTGTTGTACAGCGTTATTATATTTTCGATTCTTCCAGTGGCCCTATTTTATATATCATCCTTTTTAATGCCTACAGAACCCCACTTCAAAATCCAATCAAAAATGATGGAAAGTTTGAAAGTGATTCTAAAAAATAAGAATTTTATTTTGGTTACATTAATGCAAGGCATCGCAAGTATTGCTTTTATAATGATAGGGCAAACAATTCTACAATTTACTATTGTAGTTTTACAATTTGTAAATACGGACTATTACATAGTAGCAGGATTAATGCTGTTCGGAATTTTAGGATTTATTATTCTCTGGAGAAGAGTAATACAAAAGTTAGGAAAAAAGAAAAGTTTACTCTATATTTTTATCACCGCGATTATATTCCTTCCATCAACCTTATTTGGGGCAATTCCAATGGACTCCTATCTTTTTTATGGTATTCTTTTCGTTTTTGGATTAGCGGCATCCATGGGAGGATGGAATTTACTACCAAGTATTATTTATGCTGATATTGCAGAAGATGACCAAAAAAAAACCGGAGAATTAAAAGCAGGAATTTATACCGGGTTTCCAAGCATAATATTAAATATTTTCCAAGCTCTAGGTTTATTTTTAATGGGAATTATTTTAGATCTACCTAATATGGGATTAGATTATTCAATTGGTTATGTCTTATGGGGCCCTATAAGTTCTTTAGTGTTAATTATTGCTTATTTATTCTCTCGGAAATTTATAAAACTTGATTTTGAATGGGAAAAAA
>CAZRBD010000059.1:0-21370 GCA_964598265.1 uncultured archaeon | reverse complement strand
TTGGCGTGAATACTAATATACTTTAAATTTATATGAATTCAATTAATAATTCGATTTTTCAATAAAATTGAAAATGAAACTCTATTTAAATAGTTTAAACACGGTCTTTTAGAAAAAGATAAAAAATTTAATTTTCCCTCGATTTATATGAAACGATTAAAAAGCCTTGATATGGTTCGGGGATTAGCAATGTTATATATGATAGTAGGACACATGATTACATGGTGGCCTGTTTCTGAAGAAAAATGGATTTTTATTAGTTATGTATCAATTTTTTCCACATTAGGAGCTGTTGGATTCACTTTCATATCTGGAATAAGCACTATGATATCATATAGAAATAGAATTATAAAAGTGGATAAAGATGAAAATTATAGTTTTTCTCAAGTAAAATATGAACATCTTTTTAGAGCGGCGTTCATAATAGTTCTTGGTATAATTTATAATATAATTGTGTCGATTATGTTCAGAAATCTCTCTTTAATATGGACATGGTTCATTTTATTGACAATAGGCGTATGTCTTTTTATGTCGTGGCCACTATTAAAGACTTCAATAACATTTAGAATAATTATTGGAGCACTTATTTGGATATTTAATCAAATAATTTTAGTTCTATTGACTCCATTTGAGGGACAATTTAACTTATTCGGTATTTTATATCATATCTTATATAATAGTATAGACCAAAATATTATATTATCATTTTTCACGTTATTTTTAATAGGAACAGTTATAGGTGACATAATCTATGATTTCTCACTTATTGATAATGAATTGGAAAAGAGGAAGGCAGTTAAAAAAAAGCTGTTATTTCCCTCTTTGTTAATAGGGACCATTCTAATTGTGATTAGTTTTTATTTTTTATTACCTGTTTTATTTACGGAAGAAATTTTATCAATAAAATCAAATTTGTGGTGGTTAATGTATTCTTTAGGAACAGAATTAATTTTTATTTCAATTTTCATCACCGTTGATGTGTATGAATTATTTAAGCCTGAAAGGAGCTATCGGTTTTTTTATTATTTTTCTTACTATTCCCTAACTGCTTACCTATTACAAAATATAAATTATTTCTTTTTTTATCAATCTTTGTATTGGTATAATCTTTGGTTTTTTATTCTAATAACGGTAATACTTTACGGAATATTTTTAAGGTTCTGCCATAATAAATGGGGTCCGATACTGTCTTTAAAGATACAGATTGGAAGATTAGCCTCAGGAGCGACTCGAAGAATTATGAATAAAACTAAAGATACTTATTGTGAATAATTTTTTATATAAATTAAATAATTATTTTACTTTTTTGTATAGAAAATTTACGTGAAAGAACAGTTTCACGAAATTTAATTTATTTAAAAAATATTATAGAAGCAGAAATCATTAGGAAAGTACTTCTAAGATTTTAGTTAAAATTCTCGCCTTGCCCCCAGTCGACTGGAGGAGTATTTTTCCGCAAACCAAACATTCTACGTCAGTGGCAGAACAACCGAAAATAATTTGTTGATTTCCACAATTTAAACATTTTACACGTAAAAACCTACTTTTTGGTTGTGGTATAAGTTGTTTTTTCTTTTTGCTAGGAGGCATATATATCTTCTGTTTTTATACTTCATGTAATTCGAATTTTTTTACCCTATATGATTTAGCATATTGTTTTTTACCACATTCGCTACATTCTAATAAAGGGGTTGATCTCTTATTAACTTTCGCGTTTTTGTGGAATATCTCTTTTGGAAATGACCCATACCCTCTCTTTTTTTTCTCAAGGCGTCTTCTTCCATGATTTAAAGCACGTTCCTTTCCTTTTTTATAAAGTGTAACTTTATGGATTTTATGGGATCGACATTTGGGACAGTAGCGGTTTATATTTTTAGGATATTTCAATTTTAAGAAACCTATAATATCTAATTACATAAATAAATTATTTATAAATTTTAAATTTTATTAGTTCTGTTAATGCATTTTGAATAGCTATTGATTAATAAAAAACCATTTAAATCTTTACTTACATAATGTTAATAAAACCAAGATGATTGAGAAACTATATGTTTAGTCAGAAATTTGCCGAAGGGATAATAAGCGCAAAACAATTTAATAGAGAAGATATTGAATATATTTTGAAAAAAGGGAGAGAAATGATTAAGAGTAAAAATTCAAATCTTCTTCAAGGAAAGATTCTAGCTACATTATTCTTCGAACCTTCCACCCGAACACGTTTGAGTTTTGAGTCTGCTATGTATAGGCTGGGAGGAAGTGTAATAGGATTTCATTCTGGCGATGTATCTTCAATTAAAAAAGGTGAAAGTATTGCGGATACAATAAGAACAGTTGAAAACTATAGTGACTGTATAGTTATAAGACATTCACTTGAAGGAGCTGCGACACTTGCAGCCAAATTCGCAAAAATACCAATTATTAATGCGGGATCTGGGAGCGGAGAACATCCCACTCAAGCATTATTAGATTTATTGACTATTTCTGAAGAAATTGGTCCATTAGATGGGTTGAACATTGGTTTAATGGGGGATCTTAAATTTGGAAGAACTGTTCATTCTCTTTCTATTTTGTTATCTAATTTTAATGTCAATGTTTATTTCATAAGCCCTGTACAATTAAGGATGAGAAATAGAGACAAGGATTTTCTTCAACAAAGGCAAATTAGTTACAAGGAAATAATAGATTATAGAAAGATATTAAACACTTTAGATGTTCTCTATATGACCAGGATCCAGAAAGAAAGATTTGCAGATTTAGAAGAATATGAAAAAATTAAAAATTATTATAATTTTATGAAAGGAGATCTTGAACGAACAAAAGATAATTTTAGATTATTACATCCGCTCCCGCGAATAACCGAAATATCGCCGGATGTTGATGAATCAGAGAAAGCTATTTATTTTAAACAAGCTTATTACGGAATCCCAATGAGGAAAGCTCTTTTAGCAGAATTAATGATTGGTTAATTCAGTTAAATAAATCACTATATTTTGTAAATTTTTAATCAATTAGGAAATTTTCCTACAAAAAAGGCATTTAAATCCGAGTTAAAAAGAATTTGTTGACATTTTTTTAGTGATTGTTCATTTCCATTAAAATTTTTATAAAATAATGTTCCTCCACTAATTACCCTTTCAAATTTCTTGAATAATGAAATAGTTTTTTTTAACGGTAAAGTTGTAGACTCTCTAATTATTCTTGAGACATGATAATGAGTCTTTTGGCCACAGTGAGCAGTACTATTATTCCAAGAATTTTTTAAACAATCCTCATAATGAGGTTGGCTTAAAACGTAATTATTATTTTCTATATCGTTTTTTTCCTCAATAATCTC
Organism: uncultured archaeon; assembly: GCA_964598265.1. Classification (GTDB taxonomy): domain Archaea; phylum Asgardarchaeota; class Lokiarchaeia; order Sigyniarchaeales; family SOKP01; genus Loki-b32. Next base: position 18,036 of record CAZRBD010000059.1, on the reverse strand, counting down.
GTTCATTAATCTTAAAACTTTCAATCCGAATAATTCACTGTTTTCTGTTCTATCCAACTCGATTCCGCAATGATTGAAAATAGCGTCATTTAACCCAAAGAAGCTTAATGATTTTAGAGCATTCCTAAATACTTGTTTTTTAGATTTTCCAAAAAGCCCGGAATTTATATTATCCCAAAGATTAAGGGAATCCATTTTTTTTTTAACTAGTTTTTCTTTATAGTCGAATAATTCAAATACTAAATCTAATTTTTCTTGAAGCAAATCGAGAAATAAATCGTCATTTTGGCGAGCATCTATTGAAATCTTATACAAATTTATTAATATTTTATCTAAAATTAGATAGTTTTCATTAGGGTTTAGAGTTTTAATTATAGATGAAGTCAAGGATCCTGAACAATTTCCGTTATAAAAAATTGTATTTTTTATATCAATATTGGAAAAAATATCATTTACATGAGGATTGCTTAAACTAGGATTATTAAATTTTGAATAATCTATGAGACATAAGGGATTTCTATAATTTTTCAAATCTTTTGCTATTTTTGTTAAATGAAGTAAAAATCTTAAATCGATACTGGATTGCGTATTGTAATCTTTAGTATAATCAGGATCATAATTAAAATCTAGAGATAAATGTATTCTATTATCTTGAGGAAATTTATTGAATCTTAAAATCTGATTGGCTAAAAGATTAAATAAGTATGATTTCTCTTCTGAGAAATTAAAATAGGAAAGAAATTTTTTATTAAAATCACTTAAAATTAATTCTCCTGAGTAAAATTGCTTTAAACGATATAACATATTTGTAAAGTTTAAAATTAGGCAAGTAAATTCTCGTCCTTTTTCAAATCTTTTTGGCATATTAGGATATTCTTGGAAAGTATATTCTATAAGCGTTTCCATATTGAGATGCATACTTAAAGGTCTTAAACTCCAATAATTCAAATTTAACAACGCAATTTCTCCTGATAAATATAGATCGGCGAGATTTTTTGGAATTAGATTTAAGAGTAAAAATTGTTCAGAAACATCTGAACCTAATTTATTAATAAAATTATCTGGAGTTATACCATTATCTGAAGAATTAAACAATTTTAACACTTCATAAGGAGGAGTTCCTAACCGTGTTAGTTTATGTCTTACTTCTTCTAAACTATTTTCTAGTAAAATTGCATTAATATACTCACGCATTAATGGTGCAGTTAGATATTCTATATTTGTTTTTGATAACCGTTCTTCAACTTCGTGAGCAATTTGTCTTGCTAGGAAACGATCTAATTCACCTTCATTAACTAAATATTCCTCAATTTTATTTATATCAAATAATTCCTTAGAATATTTTGAGGTTCGAATCATCTTTCTTTTAGTTTCTTTATTAATAATTTGCTCAATCGATAAAATCTTATCTAGGATTTGTTCTCCCATACTTGTAATAGTGTATCCTTCTTCTGATGATAAAATTAAATCACACTTTTTTAATGCATTTAAATGAAAAGATAAGTTTACTGAAGAGAGATTATTATCAATAACTTGTTTTTGAAGCTTTGAAAACGTTATAGGAAAATGTACGTGCTTTAATTTCTTTAGTATCTCAATCCGAGTTTTTTGACCTATCGTCTTAAGTTGTTTTTCTAAAGTATTCTGTTTTTTGTCGGAATCCACTTTTTTTATGTACCCCGCTTTTGATCTTTAAACCTGCTTATCTAAATAATATGTTTACCAATTATATAAAAATTTAGGATTTATACATTCTAAAAATGAATTTAAGTAATATCCAGGTGATATATATAATTAAGATATTATTTCATTAGGATAAATCTCTTATTTATTCCACTAAATCTTTTTTTTTCAAGGAAAGTTTTTAAATTTAGGTTAAATATAATAAAAATTTATAAAATTTTTTAAAAATTTATAAAAAAAAATGTAGAGCTTAAAATGACACCTAGAAAAACAAAAACAGAACTTGAATTAGTAGAAACTGAAAAAAGGGATTTGGAGGAAACTAGTACATACTATTTTCAAGTAGATTTTTTAAAAGCAGTAATGATTTTCTTAGTCATTTTCGATCATATAGTACATTGGGATATAAAAGGAGATATTGGTGTAGCCTTATGGGAGAGAATCTCAATACCGGTATTTTTAGTGTTAATGGGGTTTAACATGGGGATTTCTTTTCAAAGAAAGGGGCAGACTTCCTTAAAAGAATTATATTCCTGGAGTTATTTTAAAAGTAAAATTTTACGTTATGTTGTACCGTTTCTTGTTTTATACGGATTTTCAACATTAATAGGGTTAATTTTATATCAATTTAATATTACAGCGATGTATCTTGGACAAAATTATCCGCAGCACGGAATTATTCAATTATTTACTGGATTTTTACCATTTTGGGGTCCGGGAAATTGGTTTATACCAGTCATTTTCGGAGCCATCTTAATTTTCCCATTAATTTATTGGGCGTTTACAAAGAAACCAATTTTAACATTAATTCTCTGTTTTGCGGTTGAAATCGCAATGCAATTAATCGTATTTTTCTTTATTGGAGATACATCCCCGGGAGATGTAACATCTTGGCCAAAAGTGCATATTCTATATTTTTTTATGACAAGTGTTTTATTTTATCTTTCTGCTATTGGATTAGGTATATGGTTCTCAATTGACCATCATCTTCAATCTAAACGAAACATTTTTATGTGGTTTTTATATCCGATAAGTCTTGCTTATATGATTGCGTTTCAATTCTTCGGGTTTGGATTTATGATAGGTGATGTTCCACTCATTAGAGGAGATTATAATTTGCTAGTATTCCCGTATTCAGCATTCCTTTTTTTACTCGCGCTAAGGTACTTGCCTCAAAAATCTAGTAATAAATTTTCACGCGCGATTTCATTAATTGGGAAGTCGACATATCATATTTTGCTTACTCAAATTCTAGGGTACGGAATAATCTACGCATTTAGAGGCACTCATTACCTTATTGCGGAGGGATTCACGTTTTTTGATTCATTAAACTTAATATATGCCTGGATCCTTTTCATTTCTTTCGGTGTTGTATGGTATAAAATAGACCAAGAAAAAAACTTAACAAGACGTTTGTTATACTACATACCCTTCTTCCTCGTTTTTGCAATACTCGTATTTATTATATTTATGGGTTTTAGTGGAATATACTATTAGAAAATAAATCATTAATTTTTTTTTTTTAACAAATAATGCTTTTTATCTTTAATTTAGCATAATTTAACGAGTTAGAATTCTAATAAGCTGGCAATTTTACCCTTAGAATTTGTTAATTTTTAATTTAAAAAACTATTTCTTACTGTATTATTTTTTTTTAACATGGAAAAAGCAAAGAATAGTGAATTCCAAGAAAGAAGAGAAAAGTATCTGAGTAACAATTATAAGACACCTCTCAAACAGATATTGTCATATCTTTGGGAATATAAGAAGTTATTTAGGATTATTTTAACTCTTGGAATAGTGCAATCAATATTGTTTTTAACATTTCCATTGTTTTTAGGTCCTGTTTTGGATATTTTAGTAAATCCAAGCATCCCTATCGGGAATATACTCCCAATATTTATCACAATAATCATCATTCAAAGCATCGTAGGTATTCTCTTTGGGTTACTTATTTATGCTAATAGGTGGATAGGTGCTAATGTTATATATAATCTAAGGAATGATCTTTTTTCGACAATACAAGTCATGTCTTGGTCATGGTTAGATGAAAATAAAACAGGAGATTTAATCTCAAGAACAACGAGTGATGTAAATCTTCTTAAAGAATTTCTTCAAAATAAATTTCAACTTTTTTTTAGGCAATGTGCTACATTTACCTTTAGTTTTGTAATTTTATTTTTTATAAATTTTCAGTTAGCTTTTTTTGTTCTATTTATTTCTCCTGCATTATTTTACACTCTATTGATGTTTAGACGCAAAATACGTCCTATTTTCAAGAAATCTAGGGAAACCTATGCAAAGATAACTCACACGGTACAAGAAAACGTACAAGGAATAACAGTGGTCAAATCCTTTGTCAGAGAAACTCATGAAATTAAGAAATTTCGCAAAGATAATGATGATTATTATAAGGATTCAATTGGAATCATTAAATTACAAGCTAAGTTTGACCCGATCGTTTATTTACTTGATAATATCGCATTTCTAATTGTAATTTTATTAGGGGGAGTATATGTGATTGGTGGTGACATGACTTTTGGATCTCTTTTTGCTTTTATAATGGTCTTGAATTTTTCTGTTGAACCTTTATATTTTATATCACGTTTTTTAGGAAATATGCCCCAAATAAGTGAAACTTGCGAGAGAGTGACTCATATTTTAAATTCTAAAGAAAGAGTTATAGAAAAGGATGATGCCATTGAGATGACTTCGATTAAAGGAGAAATTGAATTTAAGAATGTTTCCTTTTCTTTCGATTCAAAGAACTATAATAACGTATTAAAAAATATAAATTTTAAAATAAAACCTGGGGAAAATATTGCAATTTTGGGTGCTACTGGTTCTGGAAAATCTGCTTTAGTAAAATTGATTCCAAGGTTTTATGATGTTTCCAAAGGAGAAATTTTAATTGATGGTATCAACATAAAAGATGTAACATTTAAGAGTTTAAGAAAACAAATTGGTTTTGTATCTCAGGAGCGATTACTCTTTTCCCGTTCAATCAAAGATAATATTGCTTTTGGAAATAAAGATATTACTATAGAAGAAGTAAAAAGTGCTGCTTTAGCTTCAGATATCAACAGTTTTATCGAAAATGAATTGCCAGAAAATTATAATACCATAGTGAGTGAAAGAGGAATGACTGTATCTGGAGGACAAAAACAACGAATAGCTATAGCTCGAGCATTATCAATAAAGCCTAAAATTTTGATTCTTGATGATGCGACTTCTTCAGTCGATGTTGATACAGAGTTTAGAATTCAAAACAATTTCAAGGATATTTTCAAGGAAGTTACTACTTTTTTAATTACTCAAAGATTGTCCAGTGTTAGAAATGCGGATAGAATTCTTGTGTTAGATAAAGGAATTATTGTTCAATTTGGGACTCATGAGGAATTGATGAACCAAACGGATGGAATCTATAAAAAATTATATTTAACCCTAAAGATCGAAGAGAGGGCATAATTATGCGAAAACAGAAAAAAAAAATAAGTGATCCTGAGGATGAAGATTCATATAGAGGAAGTACATTTAAAGTTATAAAGCGATTAATTCAGTACGTTGGAATAAATAAGAAGCTATTGGATCTTCTTGTTTTATTTATTATATCAAATATTATTTTTAGTTTGGTTACTCCCCTTATTTTTAGATCGCTTGTAGATGACGGATTAGGAGGAGGAATCGGTGCTAATCAAGGAAATATTGAAATTATTATAATGCTAGGATCTATTTTCTTTGTTGTAACAGTTGTAGGAGTTATTACGAGAATTGCTCAAGGCTATATTATCTCTAAACTTGCTACGATCACTATGTATAACTTAAGAGCCGAATTATTTACAAAATTTCAGTATTTAGGATTAGATTATCATGAAAGTCCAAAAAGAACAACCGGAAAAAAAATTAATTATCTTACAGGAGACGTTAATACAATGCAGGAATTAATCCAATCTGGATTATTGGTATCTGTTAGCAACTTTTTTATAATTTTTGGTTCATTATTTTTCATGATAATTCTTAGTCCTGTTTTAACAGTCGTTTCATTTTTAATTGTTCCTGTTTTTTTTGTCATATCTGGAGTTCTCTTTAAAAAAGCGCGAAAGTTTTTTAAAGAATTAAGGGAACGAATTGCAACCGTTACCAGTAAATTAGATGAATCAATTATGGGAATGAGAATAATTCAATCATTTGCAGTTGAAGATGAAAATTATACAGAATTTAATGATGCTACTGAATTAGAAAGAAAAACTACAATGAAAGCTGCTAAATTAATGGCATTTGTACCGGGAATCATCATAATAATTATTACTTTAGGATTTGGTTCTCTTTTTTTAGTTTCGGGAACGCTAATTCGGCAAGGATCTTTATCACAAGGAACTTTAGTGGCATTCATTTTCTATTTATTTACATTTTTTGAACCATTATTTTCATTAATAGGATTTTTTACACTTCTACAAAATTCCGTAGCTGCGGGTGCTAGAATAATACGCTTGTTAGATGAAGAAATCTCTATTGAAGAAAAGGAGGATGCTGTGAGTTTAGAGAATGTTAGAGGGTTAATTGAATATAAAAATGTACATTTCTCTTACAATTCAGAAGTCCCGGTTTTAAAGAATATTAATATAAAAATTAAAGAGAAGGAAAGACTAGCTTTAGTAGGATATACAGGGGCAGGAAAGAGCACATTTGTAAAATTATTAAGTAGGTTTTATGATCCTATACAGGGAGAAGTCCTAATTGATGGGAAAAACTTGAAAGACTTGAAGATAAATAGTTTGAGAGAAAAAATGGGGATTGTTACACAAGAAAACTTTCTGTTTTCAGGAACTATTAAAGATAATATTAAATTTAGCAAATTAGATGCATCAGATGAAGAAATTATAGCAACTGCCAAACAAGTCCAAGCACATGATTTTATTATAGAACTTGAAAATGGATATGATACTATTGTTGGTGAACGTGGAAACAGATTATCAGAGGGTCAAAAACAATTGATCGCATTTGCCAGAGCCCTCATATTAAATCCCCCTATACTTATATTAGATGAGGCAACTTCATCAATCGACCCTTACAGCGAACTTCTAATTCAACAAGCTCTGGAAACCTTATTAACAGGCCGCACGAGTATTTCAATTGCTCATAGGTTATCAACAATAATAAATTCAGATCGTATTTTAGTCTTAGATAAAGGAGAGATTATTGAAGAAGGGTCACACCAAGCTTTGGTAAAACTAAACGGTTTTTATAATCACCTATATCAAATGCAATTCAAGGATCCTTTTAAAAAAGAAAAAATTGAGGCAGAAATTTTACCCGATTTTGAAATTAGAGATGACTCTTTAGATAAACGTGATCATTTTTCAAGATTTTTCTAACAATAACTTTTACTTGAAAGAACGCTTTTTATAGAGGTTTAAATAGAGTTACCACATTTATAACATTTTTGAACAACACCCAGATTTTTCGCCTGACAATAGGAACAGATCTTAGATTCTCTAATGCTCATTTGATTAATTTTAATATGATTTACAACTTTTTCAAATATCCGATTATGACGCTCTTTAGGAATAAGATTTTGTAAATATTTATTTTCAGGCAACAAATCCTTTTTCTTTGTCGCAGTTATTACGCATTACCTCGTTCTATTTCATATGAAGAATAAAAATCTAATCTCTAATATACTAATTTTTTGTTCTTAATATAAACGAATATGGTAATGGATTGAAACAATAAATCTTTTAAATTGAATTTTCAATAAAGAAATTATCTCTATTCGTAAAATATTGAAAATTTTGAGTCATTGAACATAAATCAATTGTAAAAACAAATAGAAGTAGGTAAGATTTTTATAGACAGTCTTACTTACCTTGCTGAGACAGCAATTCTCTCGACTTCATCTTTTCGTTTAATTGCTCTTGATTCTTGGCTATTTTTGGCAGCAGATATTAACTCTTTCGATATATTTTCTTCAAATGTCCTTTCATTTGAATGAGAGGCCGAACCAATCGCTTGAGATAGGTATTTGAGTGCCAAGTCAACTCTCCGCTGGGGTGCGATATCGACTGCTGAAGCATACCTTATCCCTCCCATAGCGATACGGGTGGTTTCCTCTCTTGGAGCAGTGTTCACAATTGCATCAACGAGAACCTGAATTGGATTTATTCCAGTTTGCAACTCGATTAATGTGAATGCATCCTTTAAACCACTCAGCAATTTACTTTTTTTTCCAGAACTATAAGCACTTTTATGACCCCTAATTTTCCCACCAATAAATCCAGGTGACAACAATCTGTTAGTAAAACGCTCAATAACTGAAACTTTTGATGATTTCCAAAAACGTTTATGTTCATGTCTCCCTGAAGAATGAGAAATTATAATTGGTTTTAAGTTGATATAGTTTTCTAGAGTCCTATCTCTAAGATCAATATTCTCAAAAGACCACTTGTTAAAAAATTTGATTTGTTTTTTAGTTTTGCTCATTTTTAATTCCGCATATCTACATAAAAATATATTCTATCTAATTGGTTTTTCCTTTTTCCCACTAATCAAAGCCTCGAGACTTACACCATTAACCATTACAACCCTAAAACGCACTCCTGGAAGGTCTCCAACAGCACGTCCTTTAGCGCCCCCTATCCCTTCAACAATTACTCGATCATGCTCTTCTATAAAATTTAGGGCCCCATCTCCCGGAAGAAAAGCTGTGACAGTTTTACCATTTTTTTTTAATTGAATTCTTACACACTTTCTTATTGCTGAGTTAGGTTGTTTACTTTCCCTTCCAACTTTTTGTAAAACAATACCTAAAGCTTGGCAAGAACCTTCAAGGGGGTCTGATTTTTGTTTCAACTTTAATTTCCTTCGCTTATATTTGGTTTTTGACCATTTAAATTTTTTCCGATTAGCTTTAAGTTGTCTTGCTGCGTATAATCCCTTTGGCATAAAAAAATAAAATACTTCCTTGAACTTAAAATTTTTGGATATCCATTATTGCCTAAAATCAGCTGTTTAGTACTTAACTTTAATCAACTCTTAGATCAAGGCTTTTGATAGCATTAAAGCATATCTCGATACATGCATTTAGATTAGTAGCAGAACATAATTTAGGTAAATCTTTTTTAGAATGTATGTATTTTGAGTCATCTTTTGATAAAAAACAAGATACTTGAAAATCTGGCTTTTCCGCCTTTTTTGCAAAGGATCCAAATACTAAATGATCACTCCAAGTTCCTACTGTCATGTTAGCTTTCTTAAAAGGAACGTTAAGATGTGTAGCGGATGCTTCTAGTACATCATTCAAATTTTTATTTAACTTTTTTTTCTTTATTAGCCCGGTTTCATCAACAATACCTACGTAGGTTCCTACGATATCGATATTAATATTATAAGATTTGTTTAAGTCATAGTCATAATCCAATTCTTCAAAATGGCTAGACAAGTATTGTTTAGAGCCCCAAAGGCCCATTTCCTCCGCACCACACCATAAAAAAATCACATCAGTTTTTTCAAGAGGATTAATCTTTACTAATTTAGCTAGTTCTATTAAGATCGCTATACCACTAGCATTGTCAATAGACCCAACAGATTGATTTGTTTTTTTAATAAAGAAAGTAATGAAATCTTCAATTAGTAGAATTGATCCAATTAGTAAGGAAATATTTCTCACAATTACAAAACTGATATCTATTTGAACTATTGGAAACAAAGCTATAATCGACCAAATTGAAAGAGCTAAGTTTATAAGTAGGTACGAGAGAAACATAAATAAAATTGAAAATAATAACTTCATCGTAATTTTGGCTGGAAAATTTGACGAAACCGAATCATGATGAGCAGAAAAAAAGACGACAGGTCTTTTAGGATATAAATCTTTTGCTTGAATAGTTACTATTGCGTTTTTTGACTCTCTTCTTTTACCTATAAATAACATTCGAGTGTGATCAAAAATGATTTTTACCAAAAGAAATAAAACTACAAAAAAGAGGCCATCAAGAGGAAGGATTATCCAGGTAACAATTGGTTGCAATAAAATAATTTGAGATATTAATGTAAAAATGAAAATCCATAAGAAAATTAACTTTCTGAACTTTGTTGTTGTTCTGGTCCAGATAAAAGATTCCACTTTTACATCAACTTTCTCCTTTTCTAACTCTTTTAAGATGTAATTAATAGTTTTAGTTTCACCCTCAGTTGCGGCTAAACGCTTAAAACTTAAAGATCTTACATGATTTATAGCATTTTGTTCATCAAATAGTTTCAATTTTGAAATAAATATCACACTAGTGATTGATTTTTTAATTGAATTTAGAATACCTAATAATTAAAAATTTCGAAATGAGAGTTCAGAGATTTTTAGTGTTGATGATTACATTATCAACTTCGAAATATCTTAAAACTAATTCTTTAATTTTTCGGATCATTGAACCCTCCTTTCCAATCGCTTTTCCCCGATCTTGAGGCCGTACTGTTATTATTACAGTCTTTTTTAGGTTTCTGCTTTCTTTTGTCTCAATATTCTGAACCAAAATGGAATTCTTTGTTGTTTGTAGAATGTTTTGAATAAACTGGTTAAGATCATTAGAAAAAGCTATAACATCTATTTTTTTTTGTAGTTTTGCTTTTAAATCTTTAACATGTTCCCCCGCTTTTCCGATTGCTTTTCCCACATCTTCATCTTTTACTAAAAAGATTATAACTTCATTCCCATTTTCTGGAGATTTAAAAATAAAACAATCTTTTATAATAGCACCATAAATATTATTAAATAAGGAGATAAGTTCCATTGATTCGCGGTCTAGTTTGATGTTCCTTCTTAACATGGCAAATATACTTTAAATTTATTTTTTTCTTTTAGTTTTTAAAGATATTAAATTTGAATCTCCAAAATCAATAACACCTAATATAGAAATCATATATGGCTTAGCTAAAGTTAACCCAAGCTCCCAGGAGCTACCTTTGTATTTATATATGAAGAATTTATCTTTTAAGAGAGAATTATAATAATTTAGTTGAATAATTAATTCTTGTGGACAATTTTTGCTGACAATCAGCATATTAAAAGTGGATTCTTGTCTCATATTCTTTAAAACTTGATTTCTTCCATAGATAATCTTACCAGTTTTATACGCAACTTTAATATTGGAATCGATATCAAATTCTTTAGTTTTTTTTCTACTAAGATCAACGTTCTCGATTCCAATTCTATTCCTATTCTTTGCCATTATTTTTTCAAAACGGATGTGTATATTAAATTATAAGAATAATACTTATTTAATTTTATTTTAGTACATTAAGGACTTTACTTCTACATTAATACTTTTTTGATTCTAATTCTATTTTAGAACATGATTTATTAGTAAATTAAAAAAAAGTTATTTTGTTTCCAAGTAAACTAATTACTTTCTTTTTCTTTTTCTTTTTCTTTTTTTTTATTTAAAATCTCTAAATTTGCATCCAAATCAAACATCACTTTAATCCTGCCAGTACCTATAGGTGATATCTGTCCCACAATGACATTTTCAGGAATACCTTTTAGCCTTTCTTCTTCTCCATACAATCCTGCGTCAAGTAATTGATTTACCGTAACTTCAAAAGCCGCACGTGCGAAAACACTCGATTTTGATCCCGAAATTCCGTGCCTCCCAATTGATTGGATTGCTCCTGAATGACACATCAAATCGGAAAGAATAAGTAGATGTCTTAAATCTACATCTAACCCTTGTTGTTCTAGTACTTTTTGAGCCTCAACTATGATCATTTGTCGTGCTGCCTCAATGCCATATAGCTTTTCAATTTCATGAATATGATTTGAAGTTGTTTGTGTTATATCTACACCCTCGATTTGTACTACTCCTTGCATGTTGGTGCCTTCTGTCTTAATTACCCATTCTTTATCACCATCTAAAGGTGTTAATAATCCTCTCTTTACACCTCTGATCCCTTTTACAACTTTTTTAAGAATTTTCTCTCTTAATTTTTGTAAACTCTGTAAATCCTCAATCCCTGGATCAATAATTATAGAATTACCTTCACGTTTTATTGTACCCTTTTTCTTATATCGCTTTAATATTTCCGGGATTTCATCAATATCTATGTTTTTCTTTTCACAAATCTCAGGTATTAAATTAATAACTATATTCCAGTTAACAAAATCTAAATCTACATCATGAGTAATCTGTTCTATTCGTATTTGTTCAATACGGTTATGAACTTCGATTGCTTTTTCTTCAGAATCGCAGTAAGGAGGTTCAAGATGTATCTCCATTTGTGGCGTAGACGGAAAACGCCTGGCATCTACAATCTCAATTAATCTAGGTAATCCTTGAGTTACGGAGAATTCTTCTACTCCTGCGTAATGAAAGGTTCTTAATGTCATTTGAGTTCCAGGTTCACCAATCGATTGAGCTGCCACAGTTCCTACTGGCTCTGAAGTTTCTACAAGAGCATTGTTAAAATTAACAAAGATTTTATTTAAAAGATACTCAAGCTGCTCTTCTTCTAGATCTTCATCTTTTACTTTTTCTCTAATCGTGTTGATTAGGTCTCCTGGAATTCCATCTTGTTGTAAGATATCCAATTCTCTGTCTAAAATTTTTAGAGATACTTTTGTCATTTTTTTTAAACCTAAAGTTGTTTTTCTTCTAACTTTATTTTTGTTTTCTCCATTCTTGGAAACCTTTAGTCTTTTTACCACGCCAAATCGCTTTCTTCCCAGTCTCTTCCTCATATTGTTGCTGTAATGATTCTTCATCTACAACTTTATCTTTAGGTTTTGGTTTAGGAGTTGCTTTTTTTGTTGGCTTTTTTACTGGTGCTGCTTTTTTCTTAGGACCGGGTTTTTTCTTAGAAGCAGGTTTTGTGAGGGTAGATTTCTTAGGGGTGGCTTTTTTAGGAGCGGGTTTCTTTTTGATTAATTTCCGAATCTCTTCAACGTTAAGAGCTTTAGCTTTAAGTAGCAACACATCTAAGTTTACTGCTTGCCCATGATCCGTGTGTGTCGGCTCAACCCCATCGTCGCCAAAGCGAAATTGGATAATGTTCTTATCGCTATTTCTTACTGTGCCGTCATTTTCCACAACCATATCTTGTAATGCATTTACAAGCCTTCTTTGCATATAACCAGATGTGGAAGTTCTTACGGCTGTATCAACTAATCCCTCTCTCCCACCCATTGCATGAAAGAAAAATTCTACTGGTTTTAATCCATTTCTATAGGAAGAAGATACAAATCCTCGTGATTTTGGAGATAAATCATTTATTTTAAAATGGGGTAGAGTTCTTTGACTGTAACCTCGATTGATCCTCTCCCCTCGTATTGCTTGTTGTCCCACCACGGCAGACATCTGTCCAAGGTTCAGTATATTTCCTCTAGCACCAGATTTAGTCATTATTACTGAATGCGCGTCGTCACCAATAAAATCTGCAGCTGTTTCCTCGGCTTGCTTACGAGCTTCTGATAATACTTGTCTTATCTTAAGTTCTAAGGTCTCTCTCATTGAGCGTCCTGGAGCTCGTTTTAGAAAATTTGTGTCATTATCATTAAAGGCATTGATGAGTTTAAAAGACTCAGCATTCGCATCCTTCAATATTTTTTTGATTTCATCATACGCATGTCCATGTACATAAACCTCATCTAACCCCATAGTAATTCCGTTTTGTCTGATAACAAATAGTAGCATCTTTGTGGCGCTGTCCAAAAATTGTCTTCCTGTAGCCTTTCCGTGATCTTTAATAATTCGTTGCAAAATGCTATTTGATTGCATTGCACCGAATGAATTTTCATCAATGGTTCCAGTTATTAGTTTTCCATTTTTTATCACAACATAGGCGTCATATTCACAGTTTTCTTCTTTGCAGACATCACATTTCTTACAGAATTTAGATTTAACTTTTATATTCAAATCATCCGGAAATAAGGTACTGAAAATATCTTTTCCAGAATACAATGGTACAGGATCAGTTGTTATAGGAGTTAATTGATCTAAACTGAAAAGAGTGTGATTTTCAAATATATCTCCATTATATAATAATTTTAAAGTGTCTTTTTTGTTATATAAAGCGTCTTTACTTGTAAATTGAAAGACACTTGAAATAAAATCTTGAATCCCCCCAAGGATTGGCCCACCAAACCGGGGTGATAATATATGTTCTTGTACTTTAAGTAACAGCTCTGCTTCTGTTCGAGCTTCTTCACTTTGTGGCACATGTAGATTCATCTCATCACCATCAAAGTCAGCATTATAAGGAGGACAAACTGTCAGGTTTAATCTAAAAGTTCTTCCATCCATAATTCTTACTTCATGAGCCATTATTGACATTCTGTGAAGGGAAGGTTGTCGGTTAAATAACACCAAGTCTCCATCACTCAAGTGGCGTTCAACTGTAAATCCAGGCGCGAGCATATCTGCAATAATGTTAAGGTTTTTTACATAACGAAGATCAATTCTCCTGCGATCATTTCGAATAATGTAATTCGACCCTGGGTGTTTGAAGGGTCCATTTAATACCAATTGTTTCATTTCTTCAATATTCCAATCATTTACGTTTGTAGGAATAGTTAAAATTTTCGCAATTTCTATTGGAACTCCAACCTCGTTAATACTAATATATGGATTTGGTGAAATTACACTTCTAGCAGAAAAATCAACTCTTTTACCACTTAAATTACTTCTAAATCTTCCTTCCTTACCTTTTAACCTTTGTGTTAAAGTTCTGAGTGCTCTTCCTGAACGGTGCCGAGCTGGAGGTATTCCTGAAACTTGATTATCAAAATAAGTGGTTATATGATATTGTAATAATTCCCAGAGATCCTCAACAATTAAGTGAGGTGCTCCGGCGTCAATATTTTCTCTTAATCTTTGATTGATGCGTATAACATCAACCAGTTTGTGAGTTAAATCGTCTTCAGACCGTATTCCACTGTCTAAAGTAATCGAGGGTCTGGCACATACAGGAGGTATAGGTAAAACTGTAAATATTATCCACTCTAAACGAGCATTTTCAGGTGAAATTCCTAAGATCCGTAGATCAACATCGCTCATTTTTATTAAACGTTCTAATATCTCTATAGGGGTTATTCTACGAGAACCTTTTCCTTCTTCTTCTTCATAAAATGTAGTAGGTTTTTCAATTACAATCTTCTTTTTCTTCGCTCCACAATAAGGGCAACTTTTAGATTTTCTCGCACGTTTGAAAACGATCTTCGAAGCATCTTCATCTCCTTCAAAGAAAATCTTTCGGTGCTTCGATTGTTCATCCCGAAACATCTCCTTTTCTTCTTCCAATAGCATCAGTTTAGAGCATTCTGGGCAAATACTTCGTAATACTTTCAAAACTTTTTTAGCATAACCTACATGGATAACGGGGCGGGCGAGCTTTATATTGGTTCTTCGAAATGAAGATATCTTTAATCTGGTTATCCAGATTCTATATTTGGTTAAGGAAACTAACCAAGATACCATCTATATGCCCAAAATGCCCCATACAATTACTTACGAGATTGCCACACGTCTGGCAACGCTGTCCCGGCTCAATTGTGCCGAGTCTTTGGTCCATCAAGCCACTCGGGATTGGTAACCCATCTTCGTCATAAGTGTCTGCAGTAATAATTCTTGCTGCTGACATTTTGCGAATTTCATTGGGGCTTAAAAGACCAAATTTTATCTTTTCGATCAATTTAGTTCTTGAAAATGTATAGCTCATAAGATACTTACCTCCATAATTAAAATACTTACCTCCATAATTAAAATACTTCCCTCATAATCATATATATTAGTAAAAAAGAATAATTCATGGGAGAAAACATCCTTTTTGATTATTATAAACAAATAAATTTAAAAAATAAGAATACGAGTCTTCCACTGTACTAGAAAAAACACAGCAAATATTAAAAATTTTACTGTTTTGGGCATTTCGTATTTAAATGTAAAGAAGAAATTTTTAATGCTTTCGTACGATTTAAAAAAAAAAAATCATTTTCACCCAGATTTAGAAACCACCTAGAATATATCTGTAATAACTCCAGGGTTATGATTTCTAATCTTTTCTTGGAAATCTAGAAGTATTTCTTTTCTCAAATCAAGAAACTCTCTGTCTTCATCTGTATCTTCCAACTTCCAATCTTTTCTATTATTTTCCCAAGCAGCAGCTTTAATTAGTTTTTCTCTAAGATCTTCAGTTAGGTTCGTTCCAGTTTTAAGGATAAGGACACCTAGAATTAGATATGCCACATAGTGATTCACTTTATTTACAAGATCTAGCAATTCATTAAATGTGCTTCAAAAATTTCCTTAGTTAGAATTGAGTCATCTTCCACATAATCCTCATATTTTATACCATAAGCTTCAATTAATGAGATCTCTACATCAGCCTTGCCATCTCCTTCTGTTATAAATGGTGTGTCTTTTCCCATTATCCTCCTCCATTTTAAATTAATTTTTTATACTAAACAAATATAAAAGAGTATATATATTTAATATGAGCTGTATAAATTCCTATGAGAGTTTTAATTTTGCCATTTTTTCATTTTTAGTCTTAATTACAATAAGAAGGGGGAGTGTATATTTTACGATATTATTGAAATATTAAATTAAGAATTAAACTTTAGCGGAATTAAGAAATCAGATATTATTGTATTATATACAAAGTTAAGAAAAGTAAATTTATTTGTTTCAAGAATGTATCTATAAGAATTTAATTTATTGACATATTTAATTAATTGATAATGAAAATAATAGATGTTTTTAGAATGAAAATCGTTATGTTTTTAATTCAGATTTTAATTCTAAGTCTCTTTATCTATTTTACAAGGTATGAATTTATTATTTTCAGTTTTAATATTAAAACATTAGGGGAACAAGCCGTTATTATCCAAATATTAGCAAATTATGTCTTGTTTGATAAATTGACAGATTTACTTCTTATTTATACTATATGGATTATGGTTTCTTTAATTCCAATCCTTTTTTATAATGATTTCAAAAGAGCTTATTCTATGAATTTGATGACATTTTTCTTCCCAAATTTTTTTCTTTACGTGTTTTTAAGCCGATATTCTGTAGAATTTTTTAATAAATATTTTCAATTTCATTTTCTCAATACGCTTTTACTCGGGATTGTAATAGTTATTTTTTCATTTGTAATATCATTAATCTTTAAAAAAATCAAAATAAGTAAAGGAGGTTCTCGAATAGTTCATCTAGAAACTATTGCTAAAAGCATTTCAACAAAATGCCCTCAGTGTGGAACAGAATTTGAATCACGTCCAAAGATTTGTTTTAATTGCAATGCAGATTTAACAATAAAATTGGGTGTTAGCAGTGAATAAGAATAATTCTATTCCCTCATTAGATATTCTATTTAATCCAAGGAACATTGCAATTTTTGAAGCTAAGGAAAACATTTCATTCTTCCTTAAAGGATTCAAAAGACAGAATTATGATTTTGAAAAGATCTATTTAATTTCTTCCAAGCATGATGAGTTTTTTGGTCTACGATGTTATAGATCCTTTGACACAATTCCAGAGGATACGATAGATCTTTTAATTTTATCTGTACGAAGAGATTTTCTTATCAATTCACTAAAAGATATTCTTTCGAAAAAGAGAGTTAATTTTATACACATTTTTACCGCAGGTACTGGCGAATTTGATGAGTTGGGACTTGAAATAGAGCGTCAATTAAAAGAAATCATAGAGAATTATCCCCACACGAGAGCGATTGGGCCAAACTGTATGGGTTTATATAGTCCTCGTGGAAAAACTGCATATTATCCTTCATTTCCGATAGAGAGGGGGAATATTGGATTAATCTTTCAATCAGGAGATTTGCATTCTAAAATGATAAAATTTGGTTCCCGTAGATATAATCTAAGATTTTCTATAGGTGTGAGTATTGGAAATTGTATTGATATTCAGATTTCTGAAATACTGATGTATTTAAATCAGGATGAGGAAACGGATGTAATTTGTGTCTATTTCGAGGGCTTTTCACCTTTTCATAAAAATGAAGGTAAATTTTTATTAAATGTATTAAAAAAGATGAAAAAACCTATATTATTTATGAGGGGAGGGAAAACAAAGAGAGGACAGAAGGCGGTTTTAACTCATACAGGAGCCTTAGCAACCAGTGGAAGCATTTGGGATGCAATTTACAAACAAACACTCACCCTCGAAATTCCATCCTCATTAGATGAGCTAATTGACTATCTTTATCTAATTTCTTCTTATTTTAAAAGATTTAAGAAAAATAAACAAGATATTGTATATCCTAAAAACAAACGTGCATTAGTCATTCTCTGGTCAGGAGGTTTTGGAATTTTAGCAACTGATACTTTAACAGAATTGGGGATTGAAT
>CAZRBD010000058.1:15550-21801 GCA_964598265.1 uncultured archaeon | reverse complement strand
ACCCTGAAAATTCTCAGACAAAAAAAGTAGGTGTACTAGAACCACTAGACGGTTACCAAAAACCTAAACCTGATTTCCATGATATAAAAAACATGGAAGTTCTAGATAATTTACTAGACGCTAATCCCAATATAAACATGGTCTTAGACTTTTGGGCGGATTATTGTGTTAAATGCAAAGCATTCACTCCTGTATTTGAAGCCTTACACGTAAAATTCTCGAAAGATTTTGTATTTGCAAAGCTAGATATCGAACACGATATCAGAATTTCACATAGATACAAAATAACAAGTATTCCAACACAAATTATTATTAAGAATGGTTCTCTGGTATATAAGCATGTTGGAGTTATCGATTATAAAAGCTTGGAAGAAAAAATTGAAAGATATAAGAGTTTTTGAGCATATACTATATCATCTAAATAGCTCCAGAGTTCACACAAAGTAATCTTACTTCAATTTTTTAAGTAACATATGATGTAGGAATAAAATTAAGAAGAAATATAAAAAAAGCGATAAAAATTATGATAAGAAAGTTAAGAAGGAAGAAATTGAGTAAATAATTCATTTAATTTTAGAAATAAGGAATCAAACCAGGAATCCCAAACGCTGACATAACTAATTCAATTCCTATATAAAATAAAATTAAAGCAAAAATTTTCTGAATTTTAGAGCCTGTTTTAATTAATTTTACAAGAAATCTCATCTTTACTAGCCCGATTAAAGCTCCAATAATGATGAAAGGGATCATAATTCCTAAGCCATAAACTAAAAATACAATGATACCAAGCAATAAATCTGCTTGATTTGAAATAATTATAACTACCGATAAGTAAATGGGGGTAACACATCCTACCCATGAATAACCTAGCGAAAAGCCAAGGGAAAAAGATCCTGAATACCCCTTATAACCCTTCCTCGAACTGTCGAGAGTCGACTCTTCCTTTAATTCTTGAATATGATTTCTTTCCTTATCCGTTGCCTCTAAATATAGACTCGACACAGAAGTTGAGGAGGAGAATTGCTTATAAAAGAAAACATAGATGGAGAGAAAAATTATAATCATTCCAGAAAATAGTTTTAGCCAAAATGTGTATCTGATAAAACCAATAATAAAGATAAATAAGGTTGAGATTATTGTAAACATAAAACAAAAACCTAATGAGAAGAATAAACTCATTAACGTGCTTTTTTTTACAGTATTCGCTTGACTTCCAATATAGCTTATAAAAGAGGGTAAAACAGCTATATTACAGGGAGCTATAAAAGATATTATTCCACCACCTAATGCTAATAAAAAAAGAAACACATCGGTCATTTAATAAGCTTATTAGATTATTTTGGTTTTTATATTTAGATAAGAGATATTCTCACAATTCAAATTAATAACTCAATTTCACTTCTAACTTTAGAATCAAAATCACTCGATCCTTCGATTTTTTTCACAAAATTACTATCTTGATCGATAATTATTGTTGTAGGAGTATATGCAACATCCCAATGACTGCTGTAGTCGTGACCTATACTATCACGAACGATATTCCAAGAAACGTTAAGGTTGTTTTTCCAATTATAAAGATTACTGTTTGAATCAGCAATATCAATAGTAATAGTAATGATTAATAATTGATTGCTAAGATAATCATCTTCTATAGCTGCTAAATAAGGGTCTGAGATCTTACAATATGGACAATTCAAATAAAAGAAATATAAAATAATGACTTTTCCTTTATGATCCGCTAATTTTAACGACTCTCCTTCAATATCTACATACGTTAAATCTGTGTTGAATGAATTAGATCCTAAGTTCCTAGATTCGTTTAGTGCTATAAAACCTAAAAAAGTAGTAAAAAATATAGCTACAAAAACAATAACAAATAGAGAAAATTTTCCTGAAATTCTTTTTTTCATAACTCTAGGGGTTCAATTTCTTCTTGATTTTATTTTGTTTTACATATATTTCTTATAATTGAGTCTACATTGCTAAGAAATAACCTTTTTTTCACAAATCCACACATATCTAGCAGGTATTTATCCAATTTTCCATAAATTTTAGTAAATGCATTTGAAATATATAAGGTTAAATTATCAGTAGAAATATTATCAAAATCTTCAAATTTTTCTAGATCTCTGTTTTTAATTATTCTTATCTTAGGGTCATAAATTTGTGCGCAGGATTCCTCTATATAAATTAAATCAATAAATAAATTGTGTATATTGGTCTTAACAATATATTTCTGGGATTTCTTTGTTAATATGATCGACATTAATCCAAGCCTAAATTCTTTAACAGTAAAAACTAATTATTAAAAGAATAGTTTGACTTAAAAAAAAACTCTTCTTTTAAATTATAAGTTATTTTAAACCATTGAGATTTATAATAGAAATCAGGTTAATAAATGAAATTAAAGAAACTAAAAAAAAAGGAATAAAAATTAAGTTTTTAAAATAAAATCGTTTTTTTACCGACAGAATGGAATTTGAGGCCAATTTCTTCTGGATTGTAACCGAATGCTAATGCTATTAGTTCAGTAATATAAAAAATAGGAATCGCAAAATTTTTATCAAATTTTTTATTCACATGTCTCTGATGTGATTCCATCATCTGAAAACATGCAGGGCAATTAACAGAAATGGCTTCTGCACCTGCATCAGTCACACTTTGATATTTTGTTCTAATAATTTCTAATCCGATATCAACTCTTGTTCTTGACACACAGGATCCACAGCAAAGAGTTTTCTCTTGATACTCCACTGGAATGCATCCAATTGCTTTTAACAATTTTTCTTGATACTGTGGATCCATTGGATTATCCCATTTAAGTATACTACTTGGTCTATTGTAATGGCATCCTGGATGTGAAGCTATTCTTAAACCTTCAAGTGGATTACGTTTATCACCACGAGTAGTCCATTTATCTTTTACAATTTTCTTTATTCTTTTAACGCCAATATCCTCAACAAGAGTTCTTACAAAGTGAGTTACTTTAGCATTCCCGTTATATTTATAACCGTTCTTCTCGAGAATATCGTTTATTTCTTTTGAACTCTTTTTATCATGTTTTAATGTATGATTTGCCCTCACTAAAGTCTCAGTACACCCATTACACAGAGATAAAATTTCTCTATTTTCTTTTTCACCAAATGTTAAATTACGCGCTGCGAGAGTCAACCATGTTTTTTTAGATATAGAAGCTATACCTACTGGATCTGGACAACAGACAAAAGGTACATCCTTAATATCGAAACCTAGTTTTTCAAAAACAAGACGGGCGCTCTTTTCAAGAAAAGGTAAACGATTTTGGATAATACATCCCGAAAATAATATTACTCTCTTTTTAACTGCTTCCAATGTAAGGTTCCACCCCACTTTTTTCTTCTAATTTATATTTTGTATCTAAGTCTTCTTTTACTACTACAACATTTTTTGTTACTAAATCCTTAAGACCCGCCATATCCATTATATCCTGAATCTCTTGAATATCATATTTTGGAATTAAAGGGAGTCCTAACATTTTTCTTCTCCTTATTACTGCGTTTTGAAGAGGTATAGATACTCCATTATTATAAACGATCTCAGCTTCACTTAAGAACCCATCAGGAGCCTTTTTTTGTTCCGCTAATTTATTTCTTAAGAAAATAATAATATCAGGCAATTCCACATGTTGTGGACAATTTTCAACGCAAGTGTAACATTGGGTACATTGCCAAACATTAGGATTCATTCCAATAATGATTTTATCTTTTAACCCCTTTAATATACATTGAATTAATTTCCTTGAATTATATCCTCCCTTCGTATAATTTGCCACTGGACAGTTACTTGTACATGTACCACATTGGAGACAAGGAAAAAGAGAAGGATTTTGTTTGACTAATTGTAGTGCCCAGTCATTATTCGTTCCTTGGTATAACCAAGGTATAATCTCAACTTTGGTGTCCCAGGGAGCTTTACGATGCATATATGGATCTGTTTCCAAACGAAGCTTTCGGACAAACTTATGGTAAACCCAACCAATAAAAGTGATATCAAAGAACATGAAATACACACCTCGCATGATTATTGAATTTCTCGAAGGGTACGATATTAGAGTATGCATAAAAATCACAAATACCGCGGTTATCGTCAGGTTATGGAGAATTTTATTAATATTATATTTGAAATTTTTTTCAATAGCAGAAGCTCTCAAATTTGCGATAGTTTCATTTCTAATCAACCGATTAGACATAAAAATGGTTGCCAATACCATTAAAGAAAGGAGAATGATCGAACCAATGAATCCTGTGATTAATTGGGAATAATCATAATTTCTTCTCATGAGCACTAAGGTGAGTGCATGGACAAATCCAAATGATAATGCTGTTATAGCCATAGTTGTATGATATTTAAGGATCCACTCTAAACTAGAATTTTTTTCGATAAGACTAATCTTTGCCATCATGATGATGTTGAAACACATCCAGATGAAAGAGAAGATTCCAAGTACACTAGCAACTAAATGAACAAGATTAATTGAAGAGTTTTCAAACAAATAAATTATCGAAGTAATTATTGGACTAAGGAAATATATTAGTAGAAGTAAAACCTGTTTTGCTTTTGAAGCCATCTTATTTTAACCTCCTAAACTAAAATTGGTGTCGGTACGAAAATTCCAAAGAGAAAATTGAATGACCATCCCAACAACATCAAGTATATTGCTAATTTCATTTTTTGCCTCGGTACATGTGTATACGTTCCAAAAACCGCAAGTATTCCCGCCATATATCCAACCGATCCGAGAGAAAAATGAATTAATTGATTTACACCTAGTCCATTAATTACTGTATCATCAAGGATCAAGAACATATTCACTGTTATTAGAATAAAGCCTATCGTCATAAAAATGCCATGAGCTTTAGACTCGTCTTTTCTATTTAAGTTAATTTGAAATATAATTGTTCCAATACCCATGAATATCAGAGCAATTCCACTGAAATAAATATTATAGTTTTCAATAAATATGGTGAGAGGTGTTTTAGTAACTGTCACTTCCCCCACCATTACTTTAACATCAACTAAAGTTAAGCCAGTATCTTCGCCTGCAAATGTAGATGCCCTACTTAATATTCGCAACGTGAAAATACCCTCTTGAGATGGCACTGTGATGTTCAAATTCACCCTAATAGAATTGGTGGCTGGATTTAAGTCATCAGGTGAATTGTCTATTATTATATTACTTGGTAAAATAGTAAAAAGATCGTTATGTTTAACACCAGCATAAACATCTATCACGACTCCTTGTCCTGTACCTATGACTTCCAAAATATATGAACTTGAGAGTTCAGTTTCGATAGTAGAAGTATTTACAGAGATTGTGTAACCTCCTGGATGGCACCCCAACGTATTTTCATTGGGGTAAGCTTTAGAGTTTAAAGAGATTGTAATCGTTATTATCACAATTACACTAACCATAAAATAAAGTGCTTTTTTATGATTTTTACTTTTAATCTTTGTTTGTATCATATTTTCATCCTTTTGGATTACTGTAAAAACTACATTGAGAGGATATTGACTGAAATTTTTTCTGAACCGGTTTTTTCAATTGAAATATATGAAAGTGCCCCATGACAGAACGCAGAATCACCCCCAGAGCCTGGTTTACCAGTTCCATAGATAGTTACCGACATAAGGATTAAACTGATTATATCGGTGAATAAAACAATAATTTTCTTTTTCATAATTCTTTTGAATGACTCATCCAAATTGGTTTTTATAACTTTATCATGATTTTTCAATTATTTTTCTTTAAAATTAAAATATCTTCATCAAGTAAGGTTACAAAGTGAAACTTTTCAGTGATAAAAAGTTTGATTTCATCACTTAAATATTAGCGATTTCTCTATATAAATGTTTATATTCGAATTTCGTAATAAACTGGTTAGGGATGATCTATTTCTATCACATCCGCATTTTTCTATTATTTTTATTCTTAAATCAAAACAATTTATGGAATGTATGATCACATTCAAACATTATATATCAAATTTTGTTAAATTGCGATAACTAGTTTCATTTGTAAACGATTTCAAGAGGGAAAGTTTCGGATCAGAACTATTACATGGGAAAAGTAACAAAACTGAAACTAACAAGAATTTGCATCCAAAACAGGGAAATTAGAAGTTTGTCTAGAAACGCTTAAAAGCTTCGGAAGTGTTATAATTTATCAAATAGTAATGAGAATAACGTATTAACTGGTCTATTTTCTTTAGTTG
>CAZRBD010000058.1:0-15540 GCA_964598265.1 uncultured archaeon | reverse complement strand
AAAATAAAGAATAAATAAAAAAAAGTTTTAAAGGAACTTTATTCTATGAATTTGATGCTTCGGAGAAATGGTTTTAATTTAGTATGATGAAACTTCAACCCTATCTCGTCATAGGAGAATCCAAATGCCAAGGCGATTAACTCTGAAAAGTAAAATGTGGGATAGTTAAAATCTGTTCCTTCAATCTTATTTATGTCTCGTTGATTAAAATCATATTGTTGGAAACAAGCAGGACATGCCACAACAATGCAATTAGCTTCAGAATTTTGAATATTCTCTAGTTTCTGTTTAACAATTAAAGTAGATAACTTATTATCAGCTTTCCGTATTGCATATCCACAGCAATCCATTTTATTCTCATACGGGATTGATTCTGCTCCGAGTTCTTCAATTATTTTATCTAATGATACTGGTTTAAGGGGATTTTCCCCTTTTATTATTTTCGATGGTCTCAAATAATGGCAACCGTAATGAACAGCAATTTTAAAGCCTTTCAATGGTTTGGTGACCAAATTTTTTACTTTCTTGAGTTGGGCGTATAAAATTTGAGCAAGATGAGTAATTTTTGTTGAACCATCATATGTTTTACCAATTTTTGCTAAGATTTCATTTATTTCCTTTTTACCGCCCCTTTTATTTACATCGTGATTCACACTCTTCAGAGTATTTACGCAACCTGCGCATAGCGACACGATCCCATCATCTGCATTTGATAAGGCTAGATTTCGGGCTCCCAACGCAGCCCACGCTTTTCGGGAAATTATTTCTATACCAGTAGGATCTGGGCAACAACTGAAACCTTCAACTTCATTTAATTCAATTCCAAATTTATTACATATCTTACGAGCGCTTACTTCCAAAAATGGCAACCTAGCTGCTATTACGCACCCTAAGAACATATCATAATTCATTTTTTACTCATCCCCTCATCTGATGTACTTAAATCAAGACCTGCTTCCTTCATCAATATTTGAATTTCCTCAAGATCTGCAACTTTCATTTCAGCTAAACCCAATTGCTCTCGTCTTTTCAGGATTGGATTTGTAAAAGGAATTGCCAATCCATTGTCAAAAATCATTTTAGCTTGTAGCTTAAAACCCTCAGTGGAATACCCCCCTCTAAAACATCTATTCTTAATAAAGGAGAGTACTTCCGTCACATTTATTTTTTGTGGGCATTGTTCAACACATTTCTGACAAGTAGAACATAACCAAACATTTTCCTGCTGTTCATCCTGTTCCTCCTGAAGTATCTTTTTTTGACCTAAAAGTACTTTTTCTAGAATCGCTCTCGGGTTATATCTTCCATTAGATATTGGTGCTACAGGGCAACCTTCAGTACATGTCCCACATTGAATACAAGTATAAAGAGATGGAACTTCTTTGATAACTTGCAAGGTCCACTGTTCATCAGGCTCTTTGAGGATCTTAGAAACAAGTGCATCCCATGAACCTTTACGATGAATATATGGGTCAGATTCTACACGAAGTCTTCGAACTATTTTATGGGTAACCCAACCTATTAATGTGAAGATAAAGGAAAAGAAATACACTCCACGCATTATTTGGGAATCCATTGCAGTATAGGATACTAGCGTGTGAATAAAGATGATGAATACCGCTAACATCGTAATGTTATGAAGAAATTTATTCAAATTATATCTAAATTTCTTTTTGTAAGCGAATACTCTAACGTTCATGATTTTCCTATTATTTTTGAAGCTGTTGCTCATGAAAAATAATGCTAGTGCCATTAAAACAATGAAAATAACTAACCCAATCGTTCCTGTATAAAATTGGACATCATTGGACGTTCCCAAATAGGTTAACCAAAGGCCATGTGCTGCTCCGAAGAATAATGCAATTGAAGACATAGTTGCATGAAAAGTTGTCAGAAATTTTATTTCGATATTTTTTTCGATAAATTTAAACTTTATCATGATGAGTATATTAAAACACATCCAGACGTAACCGAAAATCCCAAGTACACTAGATATTATAAAAGCTGGTGAGTCTGTCCAGGTGTTAATCGCAGCAGTTTCAACCCAGTAGAAAAAAATAACAATTAATGGGCCAATGAAATAAATTAATAGAACAGACATTGGTTTTATTTTTTTCCCTTTCCCGATATATAGAACCTTTGTTATAATAAGTATAATATAACATATCCAAAAGTAAATCCCAAATACACTGGCTATTATAAAAGCTGGCAATATTTTAACCCCAAATAGACTGGCTATTATAAAAGTCGATGGTATAAATATTAATAGAATAAACGCTTGTTTTATTTTTGATCCCATCTTTTTTTATCCTCCTAGTATTGGCACAAAAATTCCATAGAAGAAATTGAATGTCCATGCCGAAAACATTATATATACAGCTATTTTCATTTTTGATATAGGTACATTTGTAAATGTCCCAATTACTGCAACTATTCCCGCGATATATCCAATTGATCCCAAGATAATATGACTTAGTTGACTTATATAGTTGATAATTGGTAGCACAGTTGATCCGAAGGTAATATTCATTGTTTCATTCAGGATTAAGAAAGCGTTTATCGTTGTTAAAGCAAACGCAGTTATCATGAAAATTCCATGAAGTTTTGGCTCATTTTTTTTTTCCACATCACGTTTTTTTTTCACGTTTATTTGAAACACGATAAGTCCAATTACCAATAAAATTACAACAACTAAACCAATATAATAGTTATTATGGTTAAAAAACAATGCAAGAGGAGGTGTTACAGGGAAAATCACAGTTCCCACTGTAAATATAACATCAACCACGTCAAGAGGGGTGTCTTCACCATCCATGTCCCCCCTAGCTAGTATTCGCAATGTGTATATGCCCGATTGAGATGGCATTGTGATATTCAATTCCACACGAATGGAATCTGACGCGGAATCTAAATCAATACCTGGTGCATTATCAGCAATAATATTGTTTGGTGAAATAATAAATTCATTATTATCGAATGCCCCTACAAACACATCTATCACAACATTATCTCCTGTAGCTGTGACTTCCAAGGTGTAATTATTTGAAACTTCAGCTTCGATTTCTGAGACATTTGTAGATATTGTATAGCCTTCAGGGTGACACCCTAATACAACTCTATCTGGTTGTGCCCTAGTGTTTAAAAGAGCCATTGACATTGTAAATATCGCATAGAGACCCAAAATGATTAAAACTAGTTTCTTATATTTTCTATTTTTCATTTTTTTTTTATCCAATTATACTCTTGTCTTTTAATATATTTCTATTTTTTTGGTAAAAAATTAAAAAATAAACTTTTTTATCGAAAAAAGTTTACGATAATCACTTAAGTAATGGTGAAATTCCATATATAATTTTACATTTACACGTTATCGATTTTGGAAATAAATAGGTTATGAATGATCTATTTCTATCATAATGACGTTTCCCTATTATTGAGTAGCGTAAATTAGAATACCAATGATTCAATTTATAATATGTATGATCTCATATAGATAGAATAAATACGGAATTGTTTAAGATAATAGTATCATTTAACAACCGAGTCAATCATTTCTAATCTATAAAAAATAAAAAAAAAATAAATCATAATTTAAAACAAAAATATATTATGATTTTTATTCTACAATTCTTTTCTTTCTTCTAACAGCTAGTACAACAGCTACAATAGTAACGCCTACTGAACTTAACAGTACGATTGTAATAAAACCAGGAATTGTGCCACCGCCACCGCCATTTTCTGGCGCTGCTACTACAGTAACAGTGATAGTTCCTTCAACATAAGTAATGTTCACTTCAGAATCTTCTACTGAACCCAAATAAGCTGAGCTTTGATTCACACCACATATAGCTAATCCCATTAGAGTATAAGTCCCCGCTTCTCCAGGAGCCAAAAGAGTAAATGTAGCATCCATAGGACTTGGGTTTCCACGTGATGTTAATTTCGTATCTTCATTAATGCTTCCCCAAATATCTACGTCTTCTCTCCTATTCAATGTATGAATCCCTAATGGTGAGGAAAACAAGTGATTATCAATAACTACCCCTTCTGCACCTACACCAGGAATAGCAAGCAAAACCTTCCCATTAAATGGTTCTTCAAGAGCTTCAGTGAAGTTTGAAACAGCAAGCGATACATTAAACTCTTGATAGGGTTCTAAATTCCCCGTTTCACTAAGAGTTAACACTAAGGTTCCATCTGCACTTGGAGTAGAAGCGTCATGACCACAATGTTCATGAGCCGGTCCTTCCCACGTTGTAATATATTCCTGGTAGGCATTTGCGGATATGATTACTCCAAGAAATAAGAATAGAGAGATTGAAAACACGAATATTTTTTTTTTCATCATATTTTTCACACTTTTTATAGATTTTCTTTTTTGGATTAAATTCATTCAAATCTAAACTTTTTAATTTAAAAAAGTTTAAATCTGGCACTTATTTAAAAAGTAGATTCTTTATATACCCTTTCATTTTGCTTGCAAATTTTGAAATTTCGAAATAAACTGGTTATTTCTGATCTATTTCTATCACATCAGTGTTTTTCTATTATAGGATATTCAATCATTGCGCAATTTAAAATACGTATGATCACTTTCGTACATAAAGAATTAAAATTCTATCTTTTATGATAAAAGGACTCTTTAACATTTTTGTAAAAATACAATTTCAACATTTCACATAATCAATTTTAATATTTATTTAACTTTTTAATAAAAAAAGAAACTGATGTTTTCTATCGCTTTGATATTACTATAAAGGATTTTCAACTTTAACAGGAGCTTCAGAGTTCTTTTTACCAATTAAAAATATTATGAATAAAGAAGGAATAATCCCAATTAGTAAGATAAAAAAACCTGAAATAAACAAAATATCTGTCAAAAGTAAAGCACCCGTTAAGAATCCCATAAGTATTAAAGAAACTCCTAGATGGATGATTTTCTTTGAATTAATTTTGAAAAAATGTTTAAATCCTTTTTTAAAACTAAGATGTTTTATCATACTGATTATGGCCGCTACTCCTGAGAAGGTAAAAATTAGTATTGCAATGATTACTGGATTTGTTAAAACTCCGATTATTATCGATATACCTACACTAACAATAAGTGCAATCGTAATCGATTTTAATTTAAAATCATTCCAGAGAGAACAATATATTAGGGTTAACGCTAAGCCAATCGCAGGAATAATTGTTGCCGTTATATAATAATCATTCACTATATAAATGGGTTCCATAAATTCTGCTAAATAAAATGTAAGAGGTGGGATAAATAGACCTACTATACAAATAAAAGATATGAAGAATAAAAATAAATAGCTCAAATAATCTAAAAATAACTTAGTCTTCTTGTAATCTTCAATAAGATGATTTAACAAATCGTTTATTATATAAAGTGATAAAATAAGTAAAATAATTCCAACGATTATAACCCAGATTACCAAATCTTGTCCTCCAGTAAAAGAATGAAGCGAATTTAATCCACCCCCACGAGTTATCAAAGTGGAAAAGATTATAGAAAAGAAAATCAAAATAATTGTTATTTTAGATAGTTTTTTATTAGATTTTCTGAATGCCATAGTATGAAAATAAGCTGTACTAAAAAGCCAGGGAAGGAGTGATACAGTTTCTACGGGATCCCATCCCCAATATCTCCCCCAAGTAAGAGCAATGCTTGCCCAATAAGCCCCTAATCCTATACTTAATGTTAAAACAAGCCACCCAAACTTTAATGCGAAATCGTTAAATGTTTTCTGATAAGAATTTTTTAACTCATTACTGTCTTTTATTTCTTTTCTGACATTTAAAAAATCAATTTTACTAACAAATTTTAAAAGGATTTCTGCTATTACTATTGAAAAAGGGACTAAAAATACCGCATATGCAAGAAATGTAAAAAAGGGATGCCATATCATAAAAGGAGAATATAAAATATCACTAAGACCCAGCCCATTTGGAAATAAATAAGATAGAGCATCATATTGAAGATTAAAAGGATTTTGTAAATATAATATAACTAAAAAGACTGCTAATACTAATAGCCCAATAATACAGGAAAGAATAAAGGTGTGATCCTCTTTATCGTGGTTTTTCATTCTATAAAAAAATAAAACAATGGAGTTAAAGACCATCCATGTCATTATAGACCCCGATTCACCCGCCCATATCGCAACAATTTTATAAATCAAAGGTTGGGAAACTTTGCTATAAGACCAAATATAATGAAATTGTATCACATCAGTAAGAAAACAATATTCTACTAATAAAAATAATGAAAATGAGAGAGTCATAATAAAAAAAACTAATGGAGTATAATTAATTCTCTTTCTAATTAACAAAAATGTATCTAAGATTGTTATTATTATAATAGAGATGATTAAAGCATTTCCGAATAACTCGATAGATTTAACTTTAGTCTCTCTGCTAAAAAGATTTAAGATCGGAAGAAAGAGAGCGAAAATGATAACTAGAATGGATATAAAACATAAAATATAATATTTAAATTCCTTTGAACGATCTACATTTTCAGACGTCATTTTTAGATTAAAATTACCATATAGGGTATTCAAAAATTTTATACTTTTTACTTAAAATAAATTATTTGTATTCTAATAATTTTATGATTTTCTCAAGATTGAAAAAAAAGTCAGAATAAGAATTCGAATATGACTTCCGAAAAAGAGTAGAATCCTTATATATACTTTTATTATGCAAATTTTCGAATTCCGAAATAAAAGGGTTATTTCTGATCTATTTCTATCACATCCGCATTTTTCTAATATCGGATTTTCAATCTTTATAAAAACTAAAAAATACGAAATTAAAAAAAGCAAATAATAAGAATTCTTTTTTTAGATTTAGTAAAAATACATTTTTAACAGTGATTACACTCCACTTATTATTTTCAACTTTGGAGTATACGCATCTTCCACTCCATAGTTATTAAAATTGATGCTATAATGATCTCTCCAATGAGATTTTACATCTTCCAACATTGCTTCTGTGATTCCTTCCTTGACGTTCCCTTCCGCACAAATTGTTGTTCCGCTCGGAGTTGCTGTAATTTCACCATTTTTGACAACGATTTGTCCATCTTTTATCGTGTAGGCAGCATTCGCAAAAGCTTTCTCTATATCGATCCCAGTATATTTTTCTGGATTGAGTTTATATATTGCGACGTCCCCTATTGCTCCTGCTCCTAAATGACCTCTATCAGTCATACCAAGGCTTTTAGCTGTTCCCGCGCGTGTAACGATACAAATTTCGTTGATTGTGAGTTCGCGATCGATATCCTTCAATTGAGTTTTTTCAGAAGCTTTCTTGGAGCATTTGTTTAGGAGCACATCATCTCTGGATTTCTTATCCATAAACCACCTAAACATTTGTGGGTATGATGTGAATGGTCCACCGTTTGGATGATCAGTTGTGGCAAAAATTTGCCATGGATTCTTGGTAAGGAGGATCAACTCTAACCCGATTGCCCATTGTATTGCATTAACTGCGACTTTTGGATTGAAGAAATAGGGAACTATTCCTGATCCTGATTCACCTTCTACTTGCCCGTTAATCCATTTCATGCCAGGTTTGGCACCCCAAGCTGAAGTGCCTCCTAGGTGGTGCAGGGCGAACTCCCACGGTGCATCCGCAGTCATCGTAGTCGTTGCAGCTTTAGAGAAAATTACTTGTCCTGTATCTATAGTCACATTCTTATGTGTATTTAAATACTCGGCAATATCAGCGGCTCCTGACTCAAAATCACCCCAATTACTACCTCCATATGAATTGAATTGGCAATGAGTAAGATGAAATGAAACATCTCTTCCTTTTTTTGCTTGTATTTTATCAATAGTTTTAAAAGTTTCTAATGTGTGTTCTTTATTCCCAGGATGTCCTAAATTGTTTGCATGAACATGAATCGTATGAGGTAGTTTTAGAGTTTCATTAACTTTTGTTAGACTTTCCACAATTTCCCTTGGTGTTACATCGAAATGGTGCACATGATCATCTAAGGATGATACATTAGCGCCCCAGCCCCAATTTTCAACACCTCCGGGGTTTACAATTTTTATGGCATAACCTTTTGTAATTTTCAAGATCCAATTAATATATGCTGCGAGTTTTTCATACTCTTTATTTTTTACAAATTCCATAACGAACCAATTATTGCCGAAGAGAGGAAATGCTGCCTTATCTATTATAGGAATATCTAAAAATTCTTCGTGAGTATGTCTGGCTTTAAGTAATGGCATCGCGGGTTCAACAACAGTAGTATATCCCAATTTAGCATATCGATAGCCAGTTACAAAAGTTGAGGGTACAGACCAACCTGTTCCACTTCTTGTTAATTTAGTTCTTTTTTCATTGTAATTTTCAAGTTTATCTTCAGGCCGAAATTGGCGTCCCGCATTGACTTTAGTTCCTGCAATATGAGAATGTATATCAACACCACCGGGCATTATAATCATACCAGATGCATCAATAACTTTTGCATCCCCATTTACCTTATCTACAATAACACCATCTTTGATATGAATTTCCTTTTTCTCACCGTCTATGTTATTTAACGGATCGTAGACAATGCCATTTTTTATAATAAGATCTTTCATTGGATTCTTCCTCAATATTTAATAGAATCGAGAAAACTATAATTATGTTAAATATTAATTCTAATACTTTAAAGAATCTTTCATTAAAATAAAGATTTATTATAAATATAAAGGACTGTCGTTTAATATGCGTAATTATTATTATGCTAAAATTTAGTCCCTTTATTGATGTATACATAATTTGGGTTTTTTGTACTTCTGAAAAAGGGAACAAGTTATTTTTAGTAAAAATTTTAATATGAAATTTATCATTTTTTATTTGAAATTTCTTATATAAACGTTTCAAATACTAGGTGTACTATAATCTGAGCACAGAAGATAAAATAGTCAGTAACAATGAGAGTTTAAATGTCGCTAACATTGTTATTCCCAAGGATATAATTCACAAATGGCAGAAGTTTGTAGATCTTTTGGCAGAATTCATTCAAGTTCCTACTGCTTTAATCATGAAACTCAATCCGCCCTATATAGAAGTTTTTACTTCAAGCGAAACTAATGAAAATCCATTCAAAGTAGGAGAAAAAGCTTATTTCGATAAATCTGGTCTCTATTGTGAACACGTCATAAAAACTCGCAATAAATTATTGGTTTCTAATGCCATAAAAGAAGAAAATTGGAATAAAAATCCTGATATCAAATTCGGAATGATATCTTACTTAGGTTTTCCTTTATTTTGGCCAGATAGTGAAGCTTTTGGGACTATATGTGTTCTTGATTTAAAAGAAAATCATTATAATGAAAATCAGAACAGTTTATTGTAGGAATTTAAGCATATTATTGAAACTCATCTTAGTTTGTTATATGAGAATTGTAAACGTGATAATTTAATCAAGGATTACATAAAATCAGAAGAAAATCTAAGAGTTAATTTACGAAGGCTTGAAGATATTCAACGTTTAGGAAAAATAGGATACTGGGAATTTGATGTTAATAACCAACAAATAATATGGTCAGACCAGGTATTCCAACTCTATGAGCGGAATCCATCACAAGGACAACCCAGTGCTGAGGAAGAGGCTGCTTACTACACCCCTGATGAAAATAAAAGATTAAGAGATTATGCTCAACGCGCATTTGAGAATGGAGAAAAATTCGAATATGATTTCCAAACCAATTTACCAAGTGGAAAAGTAATTCTACTAACAGCCCTGATGCGTCCCATAAAAGATAAAAGTGGACATATAGTTAAATTAGCCGGTATAGTGCAAGATATTACAGACCGCAAGCTGACAAAATTAAAATTGAGGGAATCTGAAGAAAGGTATCAGAAAGCTTATGAACGTGCAATTTTCTACAGGGATTTATTTACCCACGACATAAGTAACATATTTAATAATTTAAACTTATCAAGCGAATTTATTTCTATGGCTCAAAATAATCATGATAAATTGAATGATTTAGATGATGTGTTTAGTGTAATACAAAATTCCGTTGAGAGAGGTTCATTGCTTATCTCCAACGTTAAAAAACTATCTCAATTAGAAGATACTGAAGTCAAACTTCAATCTATGGATATTAGTAAAGAACTGGAAGATTCTATCACTTTTTTACGTAATATTTTCCCAAACAAAGAGTTTGTTCTAGAAATTAACAATCCTTATAATAAAGTTTTAGTTATTGGAAATGAGTTTTTATTAGATATTTTTGAAAATTTATTGATTAACGCCGCAAAACATAACAATAATTCTGTGATTGAAATTGTCATTAATATCTCTAAAATTAAAAAACAAGATAAAAACTTCATTAAGGTTGAAATAATGGATAATGGAAGAGGAATTACTTCTACAAATAAAAAATCGATTTTCACAAAATTATATAAGAAAAAATCGCCAGTAAAAGGGATGGGAATAGGATTATCCCTTGTGAAAAAAATAGTAGAAAGTTTTAATGGTAAGATAAAGGTTGAAGATAGGGTCCAAGGTGATTACTCGAAAGGGAGTAATTTTATTTTACTAATCCATGAATTAGTTTGAAAAAATAAAATAGATATTTTTGAACTATGGTCTCTTTTAGATATTTATCATAAAATATGAGCTTAATAACAGTGAAAAGTAATTAATATATATTCAACCCTATAGTTATAAATAATTCAGTGAAGTGTTTATCTTCTTTACTTCATTGACTTTTGGACGAGAAGAATAGATTTTAGTTTTCTTTAAACTTAAATAAAAGTTCTTTTTCATAATAAACTAGATCGTTGATCTTAATAGTATGAGAATAATTTAACAAAATTTTGAATATATTAAGTCTAGGGTTTTTTGTTCTCATTAGTGTATACCAATATGATTAAAATCTTTATTGTAGATGATGATCAATCGCTCCAGCGGTTATATGGATTAATATTAAAAGAAGCTGGTTTTGGAATTATTGGTACAGCTATAAATGGAAAAATAGCGGTTGAAAAATACAAAAAGTTTAAAGAAAAACCGGATGTGATCTTAATGGATCACCGGATGCCAATAAAGAACGGAATAGATGCAATGATTGAAATTTTAGCAATAGAAAATAGTACGAATATAGTTTTTGCTAGTGCTGATATTAATATCAAAGAAAAAGCATTAACGTTGGGAGCATGTGCCTTTCTTGACAAGCCCTTTAAAATGCAAAGTTTGATTACAACTATTGAGAATATAAAAGAAAAATTATTTGTTGAAAACTAATTCTTGAATAGTCTATAAAAAAAAAAGTCTTTCAAATGTTTCAAAATTGGAAGGAACATATTTTGTTAGTTCAGTACAAGATATTAGGCTATTATTCGAAAGTATGTGTTTTTGTGATTATGTTTAGAGCAACCTAAATGAATTTGGGATAAAATTTATTTCCTTACTTATAGAATTTTAGTAATTTTTCAATATCAATAGGACCATTAATATTAATTAGACTTACTAAATTTTTATCTAAAGGTTTTATTGAATCTTCTACAGAAATATAATTTATATTCCATGTCTCTTCTAATAAGTGGTTTAAATTGAATTCTTTTTTTAAAAGATTCTCTCTTGCTTTCTTTAGTGCTTTTTCTATCGGGTAAATAGCAAACAAAGGTTCTAAAAAACCGTTATTCCATTTAGGAATACTACAATCGAAATTACCTGAGCCATCCATTAATAATCTGATGACTTCCTTTTTTATAAGAGGTGAATCTCCTGATAAAATAAAAGCTTTATCAAATTCTAGTCGATTCAATTCTTTTAAAGCTGAGAAAACACCGAGCATCGGAGAAAAAATTTCGGGATATGGAAAATATTCTCTATCATCAACTATAAAATTAATTTCTTCAGGAAATTCAATTTCTTTTTTATATAAATATAATTGCTCTTCAGAATTTGCAACTAAAAATATTTCCTCATCAAATTTAGATAATTCATCAATTTGATGTAAAATTAAAAATTTACCCTCAAATTTTAATTTAATTTTTTCAAAACCAAAACGAGAACTTTTCCCACCAATTAAAATTACAATTCCTAATGATTTTGAATCTTGCATTAATTTTTTTCACTTCTCGTCATCAGTATCAGACTATTTACTCTTCTAAAGGTTTGATTTATTAAAAATTATGAAAATTCTAAATTGAGTAATACGTTGTCATAATTAAAGATGTTGTACTTATTTTCTAAATAGATCAATGTTATATATATTATCTGATCCATTTAATACTAATATTTTAAATAAAAAAAATAATTAAAGTGAAATTTAATGGGAGCTGGAAAAATTTTAATTCTAATAGGCGCTCTTTTAACTCTTGTTTCAACCTTTTTCTTTACCTTATTCGAAATTCTTGCTGTTGGCGCATATGCATCTGGGTTAGGATTTGTGTTTAATATTCCTACTATCTTAAGCTCTGCAGATGGATATGCTATTACTATGGGCGTTGAAGTAATGGTTGTGTATATTCTTGCTATCGTCTACGTTGTTTTTCTACTTTCTGGAATTCTACAATTAGTGGGTTTAGCAAGCCGAGTTGTTGCTATTATAGGCTCAATTTTACCTATAGTAGTAGGTGTAATGATTCTATTAATTAATCTAGGAATACTGGACATGTTAGGATATACGCAATTATTCTGGGAAGTTCCTATAGTGGATGGGGTGTTACCCTTTAACTTATCCATAGGGCCTACTTCAGCGGTAGCAATTACTTCATTGGGAACTTACACTTTATTAGCTGGTGGAGTTTTAGGATTAGTAGGAGGAATAATAGGAGATTCGGACTTCTAGGTTGCAATTTGATATAATAAAAGTGATAGTGGCTCAATATCCCCTTGAGTCTATTAGATATTGATATAAGTATTAAGACGTTTGTTTTATGTGCTGGGGGATATAGGAATCGTAGTTGTGGATTATAATCCATAAAAACCTCAAAATTCATTTTTCTATTTTTTTTATGTAAAAGGTTATTTTTATATATTCCACTGCTCTATTAATATTTAAATTTAAAATTAAAATTAAAAGTGATAATTTATGGATGCCCGTAAAATTTCTTATATCATTGGAGGAATACTGACACTTATATCTACATACTTCTTCACTTTCCATCTCTATTTTCCTGGAGTACATTTCTATGGTATTGGATTTATTATGAATATCCCTACTTTCTTTACATCAGGTAACATATTAACTATTATAATGGCTGTAGTTTTTATTATGTTTTTACTTTCAGGAATTTTCTTATTAATAGGGTTAAAAAGTCGAACGTTAGCTATAATAGGTTCCTTACTTTGCATTGCTGGTGGCGTGTATTTTATATTAGTATTTTATATGGGTTTTTTAGATATTTCTCCGTTTGCGATTATGTTTTTAAATACCGAATTAATTGATGGGATTATACCTTTTTATATTCCTATTGGAACGGTTTCACTTGGACCCAGTCTTGTACTCGCTGGGGGATTGTTAGGTTTAATCGGTGGAATTGACCGTAGAGGGTGGTAATTTTTAATAATTTTTTTTTTTAATAACGTAGCCTTGGTTTTGAGTTAGTGTCAATTTAAGTTCATGGATAATATCGCCCACATGTGATTCTGAAGTTCAATTTAAATACTTTTCTAATTGAAAATCCCTAATAGTTCTTTTATATCAGTATGATAAATCAATTGTGGGGGTTTATTCGAAAAAATTTCATCAAATTTTATTTCCAATTCAAATTTTGTCTGGAGTTTGATAACCATATCCTATAAATGAGCTATATTCCCCGAAACCATCCAAAATGAAAACTCTGAAGCTAGTGTTTGTGCTTATTTTAAAATTCTCTGTCTATCCATCATAACAACCTTTATAAATTTGTTTTTTTCTCACTATAATTTGACAATAGACTTTACAAAACTTTCTAAATACAAATTAAAATACTGTTTTGTTTAGTCTTCTATTAACGAAGGGTAAAATAGAATTAAATAACCCAGTAATATGGTGTTTCTTCACCATCTTCTCCTTTTGCTGAAAAAATTTTATTCAAATACTCTAAATTATAATAAGCTTCTAGCTCCTCTTCATTAAGCTGGTCAAAAAATCTCCAACTAAGTGGAGAGTAGTAATCCTTAGGTAAAACTAAAACAACCTCTCTATTATATACTGATTTCATATTTTTTAATATGTTTGAACCATTGGAAATGTGAAAATTTGGATGTATAAATTGATTTTCTATTATTAAAAAGAAGTTAGTTGATTCTAAAGTAAGCTCTTTATTTTTATCCTCAAAGGGATAATCGTAATACATAAAAATTGCATGCCAACCATATTTAGCAATGATCCGTTGTTTATTAGAAGTATAATTTGAATACAATCGTATAGAATTCACTTCTCGTTCTTTTAAATTAAAATTATTTATGTTAGTTGAATCAAATAAATTCTGGGTATAGATTGAAAAAATAATAACTGAAATTAAAAATATTTTGAATTTTCTCTTTTTGAAAGAGTTAGTTTTTAATAATTTATACAGGTAAGAAACAAATCCTATTGAAATTATTATTGTAGTTATGTTAAATACTCTTAAAAAGAAGGTAGTTATTCCAGCCATCGTCTCATATAAAATTATTAATAGAAACATCGAATTTACTGCTAGGGACCATAAAAACAAAGGTTTACCTCTTGGTTTATATTGGAAAATTAAAAATCCCCATGTCGCAAAGGAACTGAAAATTAACATTTCTATAAAATAAATAACGTATGTAATAGAAATATTAAAAACTGTTAGATTAAAAAGAATAAAAATAAAAGAGAGAATAAATGTTAACCCAAAAATTAATGGAAACAAAAATTTATCTTCTATTTTTTTATATTTTCTTTTCTTAATACCAATTATAATTAAAGTAAAGATTCCCCTAGAAAAATTCATTGATTTTCTATAACGAAGTAGAATTACTCCAATAACAAACATAAAAGTTAAAGCTCCAAAAAGTAGATAATACCATGGTAAAAATCTAAAAGGATCAAAAACCTGAAAATGACCTGTACTGATATTAAAATAGTAAAAAATTAAAAAAATACTGAAAAACAATATCAAAAGTAATAAATCAAAACCCCTTCGATAATTTTTTACAAAATAAATTAAATATACCCATATATAAGAGATTACTAATATCATTGTTAGTAATGAATGAGTTAGAAAAGAGCTTATAAATATAAATATTAAAAAAACGTATGAAAATAATATATTTGAGAAAATTTCTTCCTTTTTTGGGATCTGTTCTTTAATTAATCCTTGTAATCTCACATAAAGAATAAAAAATATAACTAATCCTTGTATTAAAGCAATACTTGATGGCCAGGATTGAACCAGCATAAACCAAGAAAATCCAAATGACGAAAATAATAAAAAAACTCCAAAAAGAGATAAGGTTTAATTCTTGAAAATCCTGATGAAAAGAGTGTATATGAAGGAAGATGCCAAGGAAATAGTGTAGAATACAAAATTGATCGGAAGTACTATTGAAACCAAGACAGAACACAA
>CAZRBD010000057.1:0-22118 GCA_964598265.1 uncultured archaeon | reverse complement strand
CAATTATCCGGTGTTCCAATTCTCATTTTAAAAGAAGGAACTGAAAGAAAACAAGGAAAAGATGCTCAAAAGAATAATATTGCTGCTGCTAAAGCAGTAACTGAAGCTGTAAGAACTACATTAGGACCTAAAGGAATGGACAAGATGCTCGTAGACTCTCTAGGCGATGTAACCATAACAAATGATGGCGCAACGATTTTAGATACAATTGATGTTGAACATCCTGCTGCTAAAATGATTATAGAAGTAGCTAAAACACAAGATGATAAAGTTGGAGATGGTACTACTACCAGTGTAATTATTGCGGGAGAACTGTTAAATCTTGCTGAAGAGTTAATGGAACAATCAGTTCATCCAACTATAATTTTTAGGGGATACAGAAAAGCATTACTAAAAAGCAAAGAACTGCTCCAGGAATTAGCAATAAAAATCGAGATCGAGGATACAAATACCTTATTGAAGGTTGCTGAAACTTCAATGAATAGCAAATTATTAGCTGGCGTGAAATCTCATTTTGCTGACATTGCTGTTAAATCGGTGACTCAAATCAAAGAATTAAGAGGAGACAATATAGTAGTCGACTTAGATCAAATTCAGATAATTAAAAAGGAAGGAAAAAGTCTCTTGGACACAAGTATTATTGATGGAATTATTGTTGATAAAGAAATTGTCCATCCAATGATGCCGAAATCGATAAGAAATGCAAAAATAGCATTAGTTAGCGCATCATTAGAAGTTGAAAAAACTGAATTCGATGCTGAAATTAGAATTCAAACACCAGACCAGATAACTAAATTTCTTGAAGAAGAATCTAACATGCTTAGAAAACGCGTCGCAAAATTAAATGGAATGGGTGTAAATGTAGTTTTCTGTCAAAAAGGTGTTGATGATAAAGCGCAGAATTTTCTTGCAAAAGAGAATATTATTACTATTCGTAGAGTTAAGAAATCTGATATGGAAAAATTATCTAAAGCTACACATGCTAAAATCATCAACAATATATTTGAAATTAATGCTAATGATTTAGGTGAAGCAGGAAAAGTAGAGGAAAAGAAAATTGGAGACGATAATATGATTTTCGTCTCAGAATGCGCAGATCCAAAAGCAGTAAGTATCTTAATTAGAGCTGGAATTGAACATGTTGTTGATGAAGCAGAAAGAATGTTACATGATGCTTTATCCGTTGTTAAAGCGGTAATTGAATCACCATATATTCTACCTGGTGGCGGAGCTTCTGAGATAGAATTAGCAAAACGATTACGTACATATGCGAGATCAATAGGTGGCAGAGAACAGCTAGCTATTGAAATATATGCTAATGCTTTAGAAATTATCCCAAAAACCTTAGTCGAAAATGCAGGGTATAATCCTGTAGATTTAATTGTTGAATTAAGATCAAAACATGAATCCGAAGAAGGAAAGTCAAGCGGAATTAATATTGACACGGGAAAACCAGATGATATGGTAAAACTAGGTGTTCTTGAACCATTATCTGTTTTAACACAAGCTATCCAATCAGCAACAGAAGTATCTTCAATGATCTTAAAAATCGATGATGTTATTGCTGCCTCTGGTCTATCAAAAGGCGGCGGGGATTAGTTTCATTTCTATTTTTTATTTTTACTCTTTTTTTTCAAATTTATTTAATTTTTTAAATTGAGTGCCCCAAGAAAATTTTGAAAGAATCAAGTTAGCTTGATTAGAATAGTTTGTAATATATAGAGCTGCTGCTAAGGCTTCAACTGAACTTAATTTTTCCCACTTCCCATAATTTGTCGGATTTGCAGCAATTAAAGGTGGTAATTTACGAGGATATTCAAAATTACTCATTTTGAGATGCAAAATATTCTTCCAGGAACAATCTATTACAATTAATCCGTATTTAGTTAATTTTCCTCGATCATCAATTTTAATTTCTTGAAGAGCAAATGGAGTTAAAATTATTGATTTTTTAAAATTACCTCTAATTGATTTTATTATCTTTAAGAGATTCAACTTATTCAATTTAAGTGACGTACATTTTTTTGGATCACATTGATTATAATGAAGACAAAACAAATTAGATGATTCCTTAGCAAAATTAGAACTCGTCATAATTAAGTGGTGAAAAATTTGTCGGTATTAATTCAATATGATAAGGAAAAATTCCATTTTAACCATATTTAGAACTAGTAAGAACATTAACAGACTCAATAAAACTTTCTGTTGTCTGTTCTTTACCTAGTATCTGTAATATTGAGTAAATAATATTTCTTGATTCGCAGATAACTGGAATTCCTCCATAGGTTAGTGTGAATAAACCAATAAAAGAAATCTCCTCAATATTTGACGTCTCTTCTGTAGCCGAAAACTTAATTTTACCTGAAGGACAGGAAATAATACCATAAAAACTTTCAGCGTCGTTGCCAGAAATAGCAATATAACATAAAAGATTTCCTATGGAACTCCCTAGAGATTCTTCTTTCATTTTTTGGAATGCTACATTAGCATTAGCAGAAAAGGCTTCAATGGAGATAGGCAAATTCTCCCCACTAACTTCACGAGCATCTAATGTTAACCCAGAGGGATTAACTAAACCAAATCTTATGAAAATTGGATTCTGAACTGAATCTAAAACAGCACTTATTGAGGGTAATAAATATGAAGGTTCTAGATTTTCAGGTTTATATGAGACAAACGGGACTTCTGATCCCATTCCAAAAAGATAAATCGCACTTCGAACTTTATCACAGAAAACCTCAACATCTCTATCAGATTCGTCACTGCTTCCAAAAAATTCACCCAATTTTTGTTTTAAATAATACATAGCGGTAGCCAGATTATCGGCATCCAATGGACACTCTTTATTATAATCATGAACTATTGTTAAAAGAGTTTCATTTATTCTAATTGTAATTAAGCATACTTTATCAAAATAAGAAAAAGAAATCACTTGATCTTTTATATTTAAATCTTCCCAATTTTCTTCACTCGCAGTGAAAGCTGCTGACGCCAAACTTGTAATTTGGTTTGGGTTTAAATCTATCTCACTTTTCCGACCAATTTTTGCTATTGATAGACCGTTTTGATCACATAGAACTACTAAAACTGTTCCCTCTGACGCGCGTAAAATAGAAGTCAAATGTTTTATTAAAGAATCTCTTACACTCATTATGAAACCGATATTTTGTATTATACCATAAAATATATTTTTTGTATTTAATATTATAATTTAATTCTAACTTTTAATTCAATCGTATTTAAGATTAAATTGTGAACTAAAATGTTTTTTTATTTTCCAGCATTTTATATCAATAACAATTAGAAGTAAAATATTAAAAAGCGGGAATTGCCAAGTCTGGTCTAAGGCGGTGGACTTAGAATCCATTCTCGTAGGAGTTCGGGAGTTCAAATCTCCCTTCCCGCATTTATAACTTCCATTAAAATATATTAGCTTTATTAGGAATTCTTTTTCTCGACACATAAAAGATAAATTTTAATGTTTGTTTGCTCTACCATTAATAATTCTATCATTAATAATTGTAAAAGACTTCTAAAATCAATTTTAAAAAAATAGATAAAATAATAGTACCATGCTCCTGTAGTGTAGTTCGGCCAATCTTTCACCCTATGTAAAAGAAAGGGCTTGGCATGCTAGGCTTTCACCCTGGTGACAATACAGATCGTTTCGTTCTGTATCATTAACCGGGTTCGAATCCCGGCAGGAGCACTAAATTAATCATTAATGTTCCGTTCTTTAGTTGCTTTAATAGAAATTATCTAAGCATATAATATTAGAAAAATAACTCTAAGGAAAAAAACTTTTATGATTCTTAAAAATAACAATCAAGATAAATATATAAAAAGAAAGAAAATTAGTATTTCTCAAAAGCTTTTACAATTGCATTTAACTCTGAAATTGATAATATATTACTTTTTTCGTAACTTTATTTAAATAAGAAAAAAGCGCCCCCGGCTTTAAGAAATTCGTAGGAATTCCCGCGAACATTTCCCGCAGCAAGGAACTCTTGCTTAGAATGGTTTTCGTCTTGCTCAGATATTGAACAACAAAATCGAACATGCGACCGCCCGGTTAACATCCGGAGGTATTTTAGAATACCAAATACCTTAGCCGGGTGCTCTACTTTGCCTAACACACCGAATTGCGGCAGCTGCTTCTAGCTGAGCTACGGAGGCAGAATTTTAATGTTTTTATTAATATAATATTTTATTAATTATTATATTTAGTTTTTTCTATAATAAGGCAAGATGAGCTTAAGATTATTGACTAAAATTTTATTTTCTATTATTTGTTATCAGTTTGAGTTGCGTAATAGATGAGCCATTTAGACATTGCTTGAAATGATTCGTTAATATTGAGGTCTTGTTTAGCAGAGCAAAATACACACTGATTACATTTTGCTTTAGTTGCATAATCATTTGCGATCTCAAAATCTACCTCATGACCCGAAAGATCCCATTTCATTCCCATGAGTATTATTGGAATGAAGCCCGCTTTTTGTCGAATTATTTTAAGCCATTCAGGAATCTCTCGAAAAGTATCATAATCGCTAATATCAAAGCATATAAAACCGCCACTCGCACCTTTGCAATAATCTGGTAAGAGTTCACGGAACCTCCTTTCGCCGGCAAAATCCCATAGTTGCATTTTAACTGCTTCCCCGGTATCGAGTGTTTCGGCCTTAGTGTGAAATCCCGCCCCGATAGTCATTTTATAACCTTCCTCAAATTTTCCAGTACAATAGCGCGTTATCATTGCAGTTTTTCCTACACCGCCTGCCCCTGCTACAATTACCTTAAATATCCATGAGCTTCGCATTTTATTTAATCACATAAAAATTCCAGTCTAAAGAATAAGCATATTGTTAAATAATAAAAATATATCTTTATCATCTTTGTTGATTGGAAAATTTGCGACAACTTTAAATTAGAATATTAAAAAATTTAATTTCTATTTTAAATTTTTAAAAAAAAAAAGTACTCTTAATTATAAAAGAGAATTTATAACCAAAAATTTAGATAAAATAGTCTAAATAATAAAACGATACTGTTTTTGAAAAAGAATCTTGTTGAAATGAAAAAGATTTTTATAAGATTTTATTCTA
This sequence comes from uncultured archaeon, assembly GCA_964598265.1. Classification (GTDB taxonomy): domain Archaea; phylum Asgardarchaeota; class Lokiarchaeia; order Sigyniarchaeales; family SOKP01; genus Loki-b32. Next base: position 17,013 of record CAZRBD010000057.1, on the reverse strand, counting down.
TTATTTTTTAGTACTCTATTTTAAAAAGTTGTAATAATTAAGGTTGTGATAAGAGAGCATTAAAGACGACGACATCTGTCCTACATGTAGTTTTCCTAAAGAACTATGTATTTGTGATAGTTTAAGCGCCGATGAGCAACAAATATTAATTTATAACAGCAGAAGGAAATGGGGGAGAGTAGTAACAGTCATTTCTTTCGTTGGAAATTTTGAAGTAAACTTAAAAAATATATTAACTAAAGCAAAAAAGAAATGTGCTTCCGGGGGAACAGTGAGAAATAATGAAGTTAAACTTCAAAGAGATCATCAATTTAAAATGAAGAAGTGTTTAATAGATTTTGGATTTCCAGAAGAAAATATCCTTATTCAAGCATAAGCATATCTCCGCTAATTCTTTAAAAAAACCAATTCTAATATAATAATATTTTACATTTAGACAAATTTCTTAAAAAACAATTTTAGATGATTTTAATGGATTTGGTTACTTTTAAGGTTATCTTTAGGGCATTTGAACAATTTGAAAAAAAAAACCTTTCTCTAAGCTTCCTAAATATAATTTCTGAAAAACGTATAGAAATTCCTAATAATTTAATCTTAAAATTAAAACATTTAAGTGAAAAAAAAAAAACCATAATTGATTTTCAAAACATAGAAGAAGTTATCCTCCTAGGAAACCCAAAGTCAAATTATATCTTCAATTTCTATCTTGTTATCTTATATACACTCAAATTAAAAGGAAAGCAACAAGGATACTTAATTGGGAATGTGAAAAAATGGGGATATCTCTTAATTGGAGTATGGCCGTTTAATATAGAACTTATTACAATTACAGAGGATGATATTTTAAAAAATCTTAAGGATATTGTTAACAATCTTACGAAATATTCTAAGATCTGTTTAATTTCTCAATAATAAGAAAAATTTCATTGAAAAGAATTATACAGCTAATTTAAGCAAGGAATTTATAAATAGGAGTTAGATAAATAAATTAACTTTCTATTTTTCTCATTACTTTCCCTAGTTCTTCGTCAATATTTACATCCTTAAAATCGTAAACGGATAATTCATAAGAATTTGAGTAATCACTAAACTTTACTTTTCCCTTAATAATCATATCTTTCCCTAAAATCTCCGATGATTTCTTTTCTAAAAATTTTTCAAAATCTTCTGGCGTTTCTTTAATTTGTGAAATTTTCTCTGTTTCAAGGCTAATGAATTTTTCTGCCGTTTCTCCCATAAGAGTTAAGCGGATAGTTCCGGTACCATCATCAACAATCAGATTGATAATCATGCGATTTGTAGTACCATCATTACCACCACAAGAACAATTTTCAATTTTCTTGAAACAATTATTACAAGCTTCATAGGTTATTATTTTAGTAAGGTCCTTGGCAATAAAACCTTTTATTTCTACAATACCGGGAGCTTTTATACTTTTAATTTTGGTAAATTCTCCAGAATAACTTGTAGATGAATTTTTATTGCTAGGTTCTATGTTCTTAATATTTTTAATTTCTAAATCTTTCAATTCTAAAATTGAATCTTTTATTGCTGAAATCTCATTTCTATTTGAAAATGTGCTATATCTAACCATAACATTACGTAATCTTAACCCTTGTCCAACTGATAAGATTTTGGAATATTCTTCCGCTATTTCACGCCATAATGTCACTTTTATTCCATCAGAATTATCATTTACAGTGAACCCTAATAAACTTACATTTTCACCAGATTTTAATGAAACTGTTCTTAAATTATCTACTGAGGTAATTATACCCCCAAATGTAACAACTCCCTGACAATTTTGGAGTTTTTTAATTTTATCAATAGAAACTCCCTCGATTTCAAATTCTTTTGTATTTTTTTCTACTTTTGAGCTTTTACTACTATTCAAGTCGATTGTTTTAGAGTCGAAAGTGCTTAACTTTGGATGCAAATTTGATACTGAGATTATATTTCCCTCCTCAATTCCATTTAATTTGTTAGTATCTTCATTCCAAAATGCAATTCGAACAGACCCTGTTGAATCTAATAATGCTAGAGATCTAACTCTTCCTAATTCACCATTCTTCCTTGTAAATTCTTTCAATGGGAAAATTTGTATTACTTTTCCTTCAATTGATACAGAATTATGATTTAAATTGATATCTTTTATATTAATTAGTTCAGTTTCAAGTTTAGGATAATTATTATAATCAACATCATCAGGAGATAAAATAACTTTTCCAAATCTTCCGATATGTATTTCAATTCCTCCATATTTTCCTTTATTGGCATTTCCATTTACAATTTTAACAAGCTCATTGTATTTAAAATCGGGATCAGTAAAAATATTAACTTGTTCATCCCAGAGGACGATCCTTACATCTCCACTTTTATCATGTAATAAAAATGACCCAACATAACCGTCACTCCCATCTTTTTTTTTGAAGTTATTAACATTGTTTATATCTTTGATTCTTCCAAATAACATAAGGTTTTTCATATTATGGGTAATATCTGATATTTTTATTTCAATATCTTTCAAAAATGCTTGATTCTCATTTTTCACGTCAACTCCTAACTCTTTTGCTATAATAAATAGAGCACCTTCATCAGAAATTAAACCTTTTAATTCGATTTTCTTATCATTTACCAAATCTTGAATTTCTTTTCGTGCTAGTCCCGTTCCTTCAATTATTTTATTAATATAAATATCAATTTTCATTTTTTTCACTTCAAAGAAAAATCATCTACTTTTAAAGATATTTTAGCAAGGATTATTTAAAAAAAAAATTATTTAATAGTAATTAAAAAAAATCTTCTTTTAAATTAAAAGAGTATTATAGAAAAATGATTTTTTAAAATGGTTATGATTTTATTTTGTAGTTAACATGAATAGGTTTAAAATAATCCCTGTTATTGATATATTGAATTCGAGAGCAGTTCATGCAATTAAAGGAGATAGAGAAAATTATAAACCATTAAAATCTGGGTTATTTGAAACCACAGATCCAACAAATATTATCAAGACTCTCAATAAAAAATACAATTTCAATGAATTCTACATTGCGGATTTGGATTCAATCCTAAAAAAAAAATTAAATATTCAAATTTTAAAACAAATTGGTAATATTGAAAATGTAAAAATTATTATCGATCCCGGAATCGTAACGCCTAAAGAAATAAAAAATTTTACACAAATCAACTTCAGAGCTTTAATTTTAGGCTTAGAAACAATAAAAAATTTAAAGACAATTAACAAAAGTATTGAATTCCTTGGGATTAATAAAGTTATTGTTAGTATTGATATGTATAAAGGAAAGATCCTTTCAAATGCAAAGGAATTTAAGAACTATCCTATGTTAAATGTAATAGAAAAAATTGAGATGCTTGGGGTAAAAACATTAATACTTCTAGATTTATTTAGAGTTGGGTTAAAGCTAGGTGGTGTTCCTCAATTGTATATAGATATTCTCCAAAACTTCAACGGGGACATCTATGTAGGAGGTGGAATTAAAAATTTAAATGATATTTTACAATATAAAGACGAAGGTTTTTCGGGGGTATTAATTGCTACAGCATTATATAATGGTACAATAGAAATTGAAAAATTAAAAGTGATAAATTGATTTAATCGATAAAAATTACACCTGTTCCTGAAACATTTAAAGATTTCTTGCATACGGGACATGTATGTTTCATTCTTACCCAATCTGTTAGATGTTCCTTATGCGCTTTCGCTTCGCAGATAGGACAACCATTTACCTCATCAAAAATTTCGATATTTTTTCCACATACAGAACATTTGGTTTTTGATATAGTTGATATTTTAATTAACTCTTTTTTGATGTCAAGTGTAATTCTTTCGGTATTTTCGGCTGTTGGATTAACTTGTTTTAATTCATCTTTTGTATCAACACAGAATATTGATCCATCTGTATCATCTTTTTTGTTCCCAATCCAAACAACTTTTCCCTTGAAATAACTTGAACCTTGATTTTCTAGTGTTAAATTCAATCTACGCTCTTCCATCACATATGTCTGTATCACTTTAGTATACTTTAAATCTAAATTTGATGAAAGTTTTTTGATAACTTCTATTGGCTCTTTAAACACTTCCTCAGTAATGTCTACTTTTGTGATTTCTTTAGGTGACATAATAAATTCCGCATATTTTTTTTATAATTAATAAAAATGGTTTAATTTAAATTTTTATATAAAATTTCATCAAATTAAATGTTTTGGATTTCTTTATTCTTTACATTTAAAACCCTAAATTTTGTTTGTAATTTTTCAGTTTAATTAATGATTTTTGTAACAATCTTAGAAGATAATTTAAATAAATTTAACATTATGAGTTTAAGCCTAATTAAATTTTTTAATATTTTAACATTATAATATTAAGTATGTCTCATAAAATTAAACTCTTAATCAGTCCTAGAACTATAGAAGAAGCTAAGGTTGTAATTAATCAGAATATTGATTTTATCGACTGTAAAAATCCTGAAGAAGGATCTTTGGGAGCTAACTTTCCTTGGATAATTAAAGAGATGAAGAAATTAATTCCATCTAAGAGTTTTCAATTATTAAGTGCAACAATTGGAGACTTTCCAAATTTACCTGGTTCTGCTTCATTAGCTGCCTTAGGGGCTGCAGTTTCAGGAGCAGATATTGTAAAAGTGGGATTAAAGGGCCCAAAAAATATAAGAGAAGGTATTGAAATAATGAAGAACGTTGTTAGAGCTGTAAAAGATTATAACAACGAAATTATGGTAGTTGCAGCCGGATATGCTGATCGAATCAGAATGGACTCTTCTCCTAAATTCTTGTCAATTCCTTTGATCGCTGCTGAATCTGGAGCTGATATTGCTATGCTTGACACATATAAAAAAGACGGAAAATGTTTATTCGATTTCTTGAGTGAAGACCAATTATTAGATTTTAAAGATAAAGCCTATGAGTTTGATATTAAAATTGCGCTGGCAGGAAATATAATGAAAAGGAATATTCTCGTTATAAAACGTATTTCTCCAGATATTATCGGCGTAAGATCTGCTGTGTGTGAAGGATATGATAGAAAAAAAGGTTTCATTAAGGAACATCTTATTAAAGAGTTAAAAGAAGAATTATATAATTAATTAGAAATATTTAACAATTATATCTTCTTTAAACTTTCCTTTAAGAGTAATGCTAATAATCTTATTTTACAATTAATCTTATTCATAATCATGAATGAAAAAGAATTAGGAATAATTGGAGTTGGAAAAATAGGATCAGCTCTTTTAAAAAGATTGATTTATACAAACACTATTACAAAAGATAAAATTATTATTTATAACATTGATGAAGAACGTCTTAAGGAATGTTTTCTCGAATATGATGTGAAATCTGCAGAAAATAATCTAGAAATAGTACAGTCTTCAAAATTTATATTGATAGCAGTAATTCCACAAGAAATTGACACAGTTTTAAGAGAAATTGGCTCGGTACTTACAGAGAAACAAACATTAATTTCAATAGCTGTAGGAGTTAAACTCAATCATACTAAAAAATTTATTGATAATGATGTTGGATTGATAAGGGTTATGACTAATACTCCAGCACTTATAGATGCTGCTGCAACAGTTATAGCTTATAACATTAATGTAAATAACCATGGATTAGAAACTGTAAAGAAAATATTTAATGCTGTTGGAATGGTTTTTGAGTTAGAAGAAAAACATTTAGATGCAGTAACAGGATTATCTGGAAGTGGTCCAGCTTATATTTTTATTATAATTGAAGCTCTTGCTGATGGAGGTGTCAAAATGGTTTTACCTAGACAGGTTGCACAAAAATTAGCTGCTCAAAATGTTTTAGGATCAGCAAAATTATTATTAGAAACTAATAAACACCCTGGAGAATTAAAAGATATGGTAGCTACGCCCGGAGGAACCACAATAACAGCCATACACAAGCTAGATTCAGCAAAGTCGAGAACCACATTAATGAGTGCTGTAGAGGCTGCTACTATAAAATCAAGATCTCTAAACTCAGCAAATTAAATATAATATTATATATGGTTTTATAAAAAGTTAACTGGATTCTTTTCAAATATCGAAGTTATAGAGATTTGTATTTCCGGATAATAAGATTCAAAAACATCCAATACTTCATTTTCATTTTGTATTTCACATATTGCATAAACTGAACGTCCTAGCTGATTCATGCTAGCCCCTATGATATTTAATTTATTCAAACTTTCCATTAACTCTCTTATTCTTGGTAATTCAAGGAGCTCAAGAATTTCAGAATTCCTAACAAACTTAAAGGATTCATTGATAAAAGTCTTAATGTTAGGTGACAACAACAGCTTTCTAAGAGCTTTTTTACCTGCTTGTTTTATTCTTAGATTTAAGACCGAATTGGTTAAAATGCTTTTTGTGTGTATAGATCCAAAAGTGCCACAGACTATCTTTAAGTTTTTAGGTATTTTTATACGCTTAGAAACACAAGGGTACCCGGGTTCTGTTAACATGCATAATCCCCCTCTTAATTGACCACAAATTGTCCCTAAACCCGTTTTATTCACAACCTCTGCAATATGCGCAATTTTTCCCTTTTCCTTATTAGAAAATCCTAAATTAAACAAGTGATTCAATCCATAAATAGTTCCTAATGCTCCAGATCCACTAGCTCCATATCCACATCCTACAGGTAAATCAAAAGAATGATCTATTCTAATATAAAACGGCTTTTTAACAAATTTCTTAACATATTCGACTATAAAATATGTAGTTTCAGCATTTCGGTCATATTTTTTACCGTTAATAAAAATTTCTACTTTACTTTTATCAATATCCTCTCTGTCTATAGTTGTTATTTTGGTTTTTCCTAGTGTACTAACATTAAATCCTGCTCCCCTAGATCCTATCTTTACTGGATCTTCAATTTTAGAACCATCTAATTCATCGACTATCTCAAAAAATCCTGAAATTCTATGTGGTACTTCAATTACAATTTCATTTTTCCTTTCAGACATGAATCTTAAGTAATTTAATTTATCTAATCTACTATATATTATTACAAAGAATATTTCAATGAAAATATTATGAAAGGTAATTTTGTTATAAAACTGGGAGGTTCTCTATTATTTTCAGAAGATTATAAAATTAATAGAAAAAAAATCGAAGAATTTTGTAATATACTAAAAAATAGTAAAATATCAGAAAATAATGTTATTGTTTGTGGTGGTGGGTTAATCGCAAGAAAATATATTGAAGCTGTAAGAGCCTATAATGGAAATGAAGCATTATGCGATATGTTTGGAATTGATTTATCCAGAATTAATGCAAGATTATTAGTTGCATTTTTAGAGGAGTATGCTTTTCCCGTAATTCCGTGTTCAATTAAAGAACTCTCTACAGCCCTATTATTCAAAAGGATTATTGTAATGGGAGGGTTACAACCAGGACAATCAACAACTTCAGTGGCTCTTGAAGTTGCAGAATTTATTAAAGCTCGAGAATTGGTTGTTTTAACAAATGTAAAAGGCATTTATGATAAAGATCCTAAACTCTTTAAAGATGCAAAGGTATTCAAACATATATCTTATAATAAATTACAAGACTTAATAATCGAAACATCTGGAGATAACCAAGCTAATGCTGGAGAGTATCGTATTTTCGACGCTGTTTCTTTACAAATCTTAAAACGTAGTAATATTAAAGTTCTTGTAATGTCAGGAAATGAATTAAACGAGTTTAAAAAATATCTTAGTGGTAAAGATGATATAGAAGGAACTATTATATCAAAAGTATAAAGATCTCATAAAATATTTTAACTTTTGTTTTTTATTTTACTTAAAATTGTATCATTTTATTAAGCGATGAAAAATGTCTCAATCTTCTTGGAAAGACCAAATTAAAAAAAAATGGGGACCTCATAGTCACTGTTCTATCTGTAGTAAAGCGATGGCCACAGATAAAAAGTTTTGTAGTCAAGCCTGTCGTGATAATTATCTTACTAAAGAAAGAAAACAAAAGAAAAAAGGAAGGTTCCAATGTATCTTTTTAATTATAATGATGGTTGTGATGTTTTCAGTCTTGATTTTGCCTGGATTGTTTGGTTAATAGGATTGAAATTAAAAATATTTTTTCGATAAATTTTACATCTTCTTCTAGATTGCCCACGAGTTATTCTTGAAATTTCAATATATAAGTTCCTTTAAATATTAAAGAATGCAGGGAGTGGGAATTTCGAAAGTCTGAGGAAACAGACAATTTTCGAACCCACGTACTCCTTTGAGACCGGATGTCTCATCAGAGGTTGCATAATTCAACGGAAATTATCATTATTAGATCTTGAGTCCGACTTATGAATATTTTTTCTTCATAAAAGAGTCCGGCACCGTTGACCAGGCTTGGTTATCCCTGCTTGAATTGTGTACATTAATTTTTTTTGGTTTTGTTTTACATTATTTAATAAATTTTCATTAAAAAAATTATTTCTTTAGATCGCAAGCTTAGTTTGGGATTCTTCTTTATCCTTTTCGTTTGAAAATTATGTAAAATTAGTATTGGTTTAATATTTAATATATTAACATAATTCCAAATTTCTTGGAATTTTTTCTAAAGCCCGATTTAAAAAAAGTGTTATAGGTTTTATAATTTCTTCCTCATTCCTCTTTGTTTTCAGAAAAAGTAGTAATAATACCGGTGCTTTAAGGACAAATGATGCTCTTTCGGAAATGATTGTGCTTAACAAGTTATTCTTAAAACCAAATATGTTATAGGATGTAGCTATTGGTTTCATACCTTCAATTGTAGAAGGACTCCCTAGAGTTACATTCCCAATTCCCATGTTAGCATAATCTGAAATCATGAGGAGGAAACTTTTGGATAATTGGTAGAGCTTTAAATGAACAGTAAATCCATCAACAATTTCATGGTGTTTAACTATAAGATTCATTTATATTATTTTGCCTTAAAATTGGTCAATTAACTATATAATATTCTGAAGAAAATTTAAATCAATCATATGATAGTACAATATCAGAAATTCTTTGTCTTCTAATATCAAAGTCATGATCTAAATGAATTGTAATACAATGTTGATCTTTATTTTGGAGATTTTTGTGGACAAAACTTACGGGAACTACTGGTAATTCTGAAGATGAAACGAAATTCTTTGGAATTGGAATGGGGATGATAGCTTTACATCTTTCGCAGTTCACTAAAACTACTTTAGTATTGGGTGTTTTAATAGATTTAATTCTCTCTAACACATTGTTTGATAAATTAGATGTATCTAAAGTTAATTTCTCCTTCTTCTTAGGTGCTGGGGGTATTATAGGAATTTCTAAATCAATATCTTCCTCAGACAGATAATCCTTCTCATCATCTTCTAATTTTAGCAGTGAAGTAGTATTTCCTCTATTAGAACTAATTAATTTTAAATCTTCTTTAACGTGTTGTCCCCGAATTTGTTTTTCTTCTATAAAACTAACTTTTTTAGGAAATTTAGTTGGAAAGAGAATAAAAAGAATATTAATGAATAAAATAATAAAAATAAAAAGTAATAAGAGTGATATTAAAATCTCTCCCAAAATGGATTTGAGTAATATTAAAAAGACACAAAAGGAGTTAATAAGAATATTGCATACTCCAATAATCCAAAAATTACCAAAAATTTGATTTTTTAGAAAATTATTATATCTGCTATTTATTTTTTTAAAAAATCCAGTCTTTTCTTCACTACTACTCAAATTATTTTCATCCATTAATTCTCATTAACATAAAATTATTCAATCCTCTAGATATAACGATCACCAAAAATTATAAAAAATTTACGTATCCCCTTAATAATTTTAATATCTATTTTTTCAAACTTATAGGTCACAAAAAATTTATTTCAAAATAATAAAACAATCTTGATTAATTAGGATAATCAACAAAAACTATTAGTGTTTTAAGGTGGTGAGTTAGATAAATAAATTTTAAAAGGTCTAGACGCCAAAAATCTGTCTTAATTCACCATAAATTTTGGATAATTCAGAAATTATTTGGGCATTATTTTGTTGAAGGTAATAATTAATATATCCTACCAAACCTTCAGCATCTTTTATCCAATCCAAGAAGGCTTTAATCTCACCTTTTAATTGCGGATCCACAGTTCCACCTCCACCAACAGTTCCACCTCCACCTACTGATGCTGTTTCGGCTGTTTGGTCTTGAATGCCCCCCAATTGAGCATTTGGGTCCATATATGTTGATTGTTCGCTCATTGAACTCACTGCTCTTTGAACTTCCATTACAGCACCCAGTGCATACCCATCAGGATCTAAATAAATAATTAACTTATGTACATCATCTTTCGATGCCACAATACTTCCCTCACCTTTATAGGACATCGCAACTAATCGTTCACTTTCCATTTGCAATACTGAATATTTTACTCCTGACACCATGATGAACTGGGCATTCTGACTCATCCAACTAGATGAAATTCTGCCAATATCAGCGCTAATATCCCAGTTATCAGTAGAATAAACTATTTCACTTCCTTTAAGTACTGCGCCAGCTATAATATGGGGATCATTTTGCATCAAACTATTAATAGCGTTTTCTGGACTTTCTGGCATTATTTTTTCCTCTCTCAAATTTTCAGAATCCTAAAAGTCATTTTATTATAAAATAATTATAAACTAATTTATTAAAAATCTATCGATAACATAATTTAAATCATAATATCACTCTTTTTTAATATTAAATTTCCTGAATTTAACTTTAAAAAAAAGCTTAGTTTTGATTCTTTTTTTTTAAAACTTTCCAAATGTTTTTCACTAAGTGTTAAAAATTCATCTACCAAAATCCTCATAATAGCATTTTTCAAATTTAAAATATTTTCCGACAAACAGAGCAACATAGATTTTTTATCTGATAAAACCGGGAATTTCTTAACAATATTTTGTAACCCATTCTTTTTTCTACTTCTTGATAGCCTACTATAATGCCTTATTAATTTTCCAAAAGGTGGGTACTCAAAAAATAATTTGCTCACAGGAGTATTCTCCCAAAACAAGATACTAGAATTTCATTTTGGGCAATATGTCTGAAATGAGCTATGATAACAGTGTTATCCATCTATTTTATAATTATGTCGCACTACATTAAAGTTAAGAACAATCTTATTAAAATTTTTCCATATTTTCGTAAGATCAAAAGTTTATAATAAGATTATTATTAATGGACAAATCGATAAAACGCAAACATTTAAAAGTACGAAAATAATTATGAACATTAAATAACTGAATTTTTAAAGGCTTAATTTTATTGAATCTTTTATCCCCTCAAAAAAATTTGAATTATTGCTCAGAATGTGGTAATAAAAACCTAATATCAGATGAATCTCGAGGGGAAATTATTTGTAACGTTTGTGGTTTAGTATTAAGCCAAAGACTAATTGATTCTGGTCCAGAATGGCGAGCTTTCACATCAGAAGAGGCAAATAAAAAAACTAGAGTGGGAGCTCCTACAACTCTAACAATACATGACAAAGGATTAAGTACAATGATTGGATGGAAAAATAAAGACGCTTTTGGAAAGACAATAAGTCCGAAAATGAAAGCTGAAGTGTATCGGTTAAGAAAATGGCATGTAAGGACTCGTACAAACAAATCTATTGATAGAAATTTAGCCTATGCAATGAATGAATTAGATAGGTTTTCTTCGCAGCTAAACCTCTCAAAAGATTTAAAAGAATCATCTGCGCATATATATAGGAAAATTGTTAATAGAAATTTGATTAGGGGGAGATCTATTGAAGCAATGTTAATAGCTTCAATTTATTTATCTTGTAGGCGGAATAATATACCAAAAACTTTAGAAGATTTCATTGAATTTGCTTCTGTTGATAAAAAAAAGGTTGCACGATGCTATAGGCTAATTCTAAATGAACTAAAATTAAATATTAAAGTATCGTCTCCAATTAATTTTATTCCAAGGTTTTGCGCAGAATTAAGCCTTTCAGGAAAAACTCAGAACAGAGCAGCATCAATTTTGAATCTAGCGAGAAAATATCGTATAACAGCCGGAAAAGCCCCTACAGGTCTTGCGGGAGCGGCGTTATATGTTGCAGCAATACAAGAAGGAGAACGACGAACTCAAAAAGAAATTTCAATAGCTGCTGGAGTTACAGAAGCCACAATTCGTAATCGTTATAAAGAACTTGTTATTCATTTAAAGTTTGCCATAAATACATGAGGATCAAAACTTTTTTTTAAGACTGTTCATAGTAATTAAAGATCAACGAATTTTAATTCTTTTAATGACATCTGGTCTCTTTTTATACAAAATCCTAAATCCACAGTGAGAGCATTTTATTCCAGGAAGTGCACTTAATTCTTTTTTACTTACTTCTTTTCCACAACTTTTTCTTGCACACACATAATTCATACTGTTTCTAAATTAACCATAATTAAAATATTTTGTGCTTGGATAATTTAAGCTAAAAATACTTTTATGAATTAATAAAAAAATATTTGAGGACAGTTATTATTATATATATAATGATTTTCGTTTGTCCTCGGCATCAACAAATTGAAGAGAATCAAGATCTTTTTCTAATTGCTCTCTCTTAATTTGCAGATTTTTGGTTAGATCTTCAACATTTTCTATAGAATATTTCTTTTTTATAGGTAATGTAAAGGATCTTTTTAGCATTTCTAAAAGAGTAATTGATGCCTTCAAATCTGTAATATCTTCATTTATTATAGCAAGATTGTCAGTTTCAGCAAGAAATACTATTCCATCAACGTTAAATCTCGCTTTTGCCAAAGTTGGGATTAAACCATTAGCACCTATTATTACGCCTTTTTGAATTTTTTTACAGTTATTTTCTTTTAAATATTGGTCTATAAGTTTTCGACTCGTAGAACTGATGTATATCTTTGGAATTTTTGAATTAATATTTCTGCTACTTACTGGATATGCTCCTAAAGCAATTATTAATTTTACATTATAACGATGAATTATCTCAGAGAGAAAATCTGAAATTTTATAAATACCTCGCGGCGAAAGGCTCTGAGCATCAGCAGTTATTAAAATAATGTCTCTTAAACCTTCTGGATCTTTCCAATATAAAATTTCAGCCTTAGGTGCTGATAAAAGGCTGTCGTCAACTATTGCCCCCGCAGGATAATCATCAAATATAATATCAATTAAATTTTTGGCATCAAGTTGTCCAATAAGAGAATCTAACGCAAATTTCCCGATGTCAGCAATACCTGGCATCCCAACAATGCAAATTGGATTTATAAAATCCACTTTATTACGAATATTATGTTTTATGACTCTTATTCCTTCCATATCTTAGACCTTCTTTTTTCAAAAATGTCCCTAATAATACGGTATTTTCATCAATTTAAAAACGATGTATTATCCTAGTAGACACAAGGATTATTGTAAAAGTAATATATTCATAATATCAAAAATTAATTTAGGTAGGTTTAATATCGTTATATTGACATTTATTCTTTAAACACTCCTTAACCATCAAAATAAAAATGTCTATAAGTTTCCTGTGTAAAAAGTGTGGTACCTGTTATCATGAAATTCTTGGAGAATATGTGAAGAGAATTCCAATTTATCCAGATGAGGCAGATAAGTTAATAATCATCGCAAAGGAACAAGGCATTAAATTCAAAATTATAGAAGATTTAGTATTTCCTGATCTCAAAAATGAAGAAATTCTAATCCTAACTTATCGAATCAGACTAGATAATGAAAATCAGGCTTGTCCCTTTTATCATGATATAGAGGGCTGTACTATTCAAGAAACCAAACCTCTAGCATGTCAAGCTTATCCGCTGGCACTAAAACAGGTTGATGCATTTAATTTTGAAATTTCAATTGATCCCCTCTGTAGTTTTGTTTTACAGTATTCTGATGATTTAAAAAGTTTAAATCTAGAAAAAATAAAAGAAAATTTTAAAGAAGAATATCCTATAGCTGAAAAGTTTTATAAGAAAAATAAAAAACTTATCTTTAAAATAAGAAAGCTAGAAGCAATGAAAAAAATTTTAATTCCGCGCCAGATAAACCTTGATGATTTCAATAATTATATAAAAAATTGGAAAAGGAAAGACATTGTAGTTAAATAGGAATATTAGTTAACAGCTATAAATTAATTTAAATTTTTAATTTAAAGTCTTTAATCAGATCTTTAAATTGATTATCCTTTAATTTTATAATTTTAAAACAATCTAAAGCCTCGCTAATAATTTGTGCTAAGATGTGTTTACAAAAATCTCTCTTTCTTTTGATTACAACACTTTTATAAAAATCTTGACATGAGCAATACAATCTAGGATAAATCATGTGTTCTTGGTTTTCTCCTTTAGCTGTCCAAACGATTCTACTAGAGGGTGAATAAAAATATTTAGTAATTCCCCTTTCTAAAGATTTAATTACATTTGTAGATTTATCAGGAAAACATGTTTCCAAAAAAGTTAGAAATTCCTCATCAATAATTTTTTTTTCTTTTACTTTTTGGTAAATCTTCAACAAATAATCTTTTGACATTTATTTTCTATATATTATTATCATCAATTAATATAAAGGATAATCACCAAATTGAACGACATTTTATTTCTTCCAACAAGATATTTTCCTTCAATTTCTGGGGCCGAATTCTATTTTCAACGGGTAGCAGAAATATTAACTTTTAAATTTAATTATAATGTTGATATTTTTACATCGGACGCAATAGACTTTAAAGCGCTAAGAGATCCTAGAGGAAAAGTGGTAAAGAAAAATAATAAACACTATGGTGTTGTAAACAATCTAAAAATTAACAGATTTTCTGTAAATTATAACACCTCTGAAGATGAAGCTTTAAAAAATTTAAAAATGATTCCATCCTTCAAATCTTTAAATCTTTCAGATGATTGTGTTAAAAGTTTTATCAAGAATGGACCTTATTTGGGAGATTTAATAGACTATTTTATAAATGACCCCGACTTAAACTATAAATTGATCCATACGACCTTTTTTCCATACTTCAATTTAATTCTAAGTCTAATGGTTGGGATGCAGAACAATATACCCAAAATTTGCACACCCTTTTTTCATTTTTCAAATCCTAGATATATGGATTTAAAACTAATAGATGTATTAAAAAAATTTGATCTCTTAATCGCCTGTACAAATATTGAAAAACAAATTTTAATAAATGAATTTAAAATCCCTAAAGGAAAAATTATTGTAATACCAATGGGGGTAGACTATCAAAGATTTAAAAGAGTGCATATATCCACATATAATAATTATTTTTTTAAAAAGAATTATTTTGACAAAAAGGAAATTAATTATAAATTAGTGCTCTTCTGTGGTCATAAAAATTTCGAAAAAGGTGCTATTTCTATTTTAAAAGCAATTCCTTTTATCCTTCAAAAAATTAAAAAAATCTATTTTGTTTTCATTGGACCATCAACTCGAGCCTTTAATCACGAATTTTCTAAAATTCATAGGTATAAAGATGTAAGAATTATTAACCTCACTCCAGATAATTTAAGTGGATATTATGATAAAAAAAAACTAACAGCTTTTAAAGAAGCAGATGTATATTTAATGCCGAGCCGGACAGATGCATTCGGAATCTCATTTTTGGAAGCATGGGCGGCAGGGAATCCTGTAATTGGAGCAAGAATCGGAGCAACTCCGGAGGTAATAGAAGAAAATATCGATGGATTATTAGTGGAATTTAATGATCCTAAAGATATAGCCCAAAAAGTTATTGTATTATTAAAAAACAAGAAGCTGAGAAGAAGATTAGGATTAAATGGCCAATCTAAAGTATCTCAGAGATATACTTGGGATATTATTGCAAGACAGACTCATTTTACTTATCAAAGTTTAATTAATAACTACAAATGAATAAAAAAATATGAACTTGGAGAAAATCTTTTAAGAAAGATATTTATGAAATCTGATTTGTTTATAATCTTTTTCATCTCAACATCGCAAACTAGACAGTTAAAGTTTAACTAATAAATAACTTTGATATTGTTATGAAAGCAATAGCAGGAAATTCATATTTACAAAAAGAGGAAGATAATATCTTTTTAGATTTAATTCCGTTAAATGAAATTTTAACTAAAAATCGAACTCCAATAATGATATTATTAGAGAATCGTATTCGAGAAAATATTAAGAGGTTTTTTGATGTTTTTAGTGCTATATTTGAGAACTTTAATTGTTTATATTCGTTTAAAGCAAATTACTTACCCGAAATTTGCAAAATTATAAAATCAGAAAATATTGGAGCTGAGGTTGTTGGATTATTAGAACTTAAATTAGCTTTAAATTTAAAATTTCCCTCTAATAAAATCATTGTTGGAGGGCCTTATTTACCACAAGAATTAATTAAAATGTGTATAGAAAACAAAATCAAAGAAATAATAATTTACAATTTAAATAATATAAGAAAAATAGATTCGATTGCTAAAAAACATAATCTTATTCAAAACATATGTATTCGGATAAATTCTGGGAAATATAATAGTAATTTAGGAGTAAATTTTAATGATCAGAATTTGGCAAATTTGAAAAAAATCATTAAAGAGTGTGATAATATTAAAATAAACACTATTTTATCACACTATTCTACTCAAATGAATAATATTGAACTTTTCAAAAGAAACGTTGAAATAATAGCCAAAAATTTGAAATTTTTATCAAAAAATGGGATTAACATTAAAAATATAAATTTAGGAGGAGGATTTCCTGAAGCAACTGTAATGAATCAAAAACAACTAAAAAAAATAGCTCTAGGAATTAAGTCAACCATTATGGAGTACGACCTTCACTTCGACCATATTTATTTTGAACCTGGTAGATATTTTCTTGGTGATGCAGGTTTATTTATAACTAAAATTATAAATGTATCAGATAATCGATTTGTTTTTTTAAATATTGGAAACCATATTTGTCCCAAATTCGCCAAATGTTCTCTAAGGTTTTACAATGCATCTAAAATCGATCTCTCACATAA
>CAZRBD010000056.1:12430-22142 GCA_964598265.1 uncultured archaeon | reverse complement strand
ATTTAGTGAAGAATACCAGCAAACAATCGGGGCTAATTTTTTAATAAAAGAAATTGTTTTAAATAAAATTATTGAAAAACTTGAATTAAATAACCCTAATTTAAAGAAAGACATTAAAAAAAAAGGATTTAAGCTGTATTTTTGGGATTTAGGAGGTCAAAAGCATGCCTTATTCGCAAATGAATATTACTTTGTTCAAGCTGTAGGTGCGATGGTAATTTTTAGCTTAAATGATCTCACCTCATTTGAGAATATTGATTTTTGGATATCAAAAATGAAGGAATTGAGTGGGACTATACCCTATGTCATTGTAGGTAATAAATCGGATCTTAAAAGAGAAATTACTCAACAAATGATTGATGATAAGTTAAAAAACTTAGGGGTGGAATATTTTGAGACTTCAGCAAAGTTAAATGAAAATGTTAATAACGTATTCGAAAGTTTATCAGTAGAAATTCTAAATACTTTGAAATAATATTTAAATTTTTTAATAAACTCTCATTGTAACCTATAAATTATAGTCTTTAATTAGGTAAAATAGTTTCCAAAAAGCATTCATAATGAGTATTTTAATTATTCCGGTTGCTCCATTATCTCGTACAAAATCTCGACTACGAGATTATTTCTCAACCGAACAACTTATAGAATTAACGATTGCAATGTTCAAGGATCTTGGGAAAACATTATCAAATGTCACATGTTTTAACCAAAAAATCGTCTACTGTAATGCTTCTGAAATTTTAGAACTTGCTGAGAATTATAATTTAATAGGAATAAGAGAAAAAGTGACATCTCCTCCTAAATCCTTTGATAAAGTAATTAGCGATTTAAATAAGATAGCTACTAATAAATTTGACGGTAAGAATACTACAATTTCTTTTCTAGATTTAATTTTAATTACTGCTAAAAATTTTTATGAAATTCACAATCTCGTACAAGTAAATCAGCTAGTAATATGTCCTGCTATTCATTCAGCAGGGATTTCAATTTTAGGAAGAAATCCCCCTAATATTGTATCTACTTATTTTTCTGATCCAAGCACCCCATCCTTATTTGCGTTATTAAAAAACGCATCTCAGAGGAATATAAAAAAAATCGCGATATATGATTCATTTCGGGCTAGTTTTGATATCGATGTGATTCAAGACTTAATTTTTTCCTTTGAATATCTAAAGATATTTAAATTAACACATACAGAGGTTTTTAAGTTCTTAAAAAATAACTTAAAATATTCCATTAAGAAAAAGATTGCAAGCAATAATCGAACATTTAAGATTGTAGAGAGAGAATAAAATTAAAATTTGAATAAGATATTAAGTTTCAATTTTTCTTTCAGTATTTCTTCAATAGAATTTTGAAATTCTTTTCTTTCACTTTTTAAGGCACCTAAATATTTAGTATAATCCTTATTCTTTCTTGCAACTTTTAATTCTAAACTTTCTATTTTTATCGTGTTTGAGGAGATTTCATTCTTTAACGTTTCCAATTTGTCAGCTAATCCTGCTTCCTTTATTTTTTTTTCAATGCTTTTAATTTCATTTTTAATTAGTAAATAATTCTCAATATTCGTTTGTAAGTGTTTTTCATCAAAAATTGCATTAATTTGTTCAATTGATTTATTTCTTGTATCAGATTTTAAGTTTAGTTTGTTTTCTTCTAAAACGTGCCGTAATTGTACCATAAGACTCGTGAATTTTGGTAAATCTTTTTGTTCATTTATTAAAACTTTAATAGGACTTTTAAGGAAGTCCCTGAGATAATTCAATTCAATGTTTGGAATGTGAAATGTTTCTTTATCTAATTCAAATTTTAGCTTTTTTAATGCTTTTTTAAATCCTATTTCATCATTAATCTTTAATCGTAACTGAAATAGTCTTTCATTTTCGTTTTCTAATTCTTTAAATAACTGATTTTTATCTAAAGTTAATAGCTGAATATTTAATTCTTCTTGTTTTTTTTCTCGAATTTCCAATTCCTGCTCAAATTCATCTAAACCAGCCTTCGCATGTTCAATATTTTCCTTTAAATGAAAGATTTTTGGTAATTTTTTAAGTAAATATTCAGCTTCTTTTACTTCTGTATATTTTTTTCTCATTAATTCATCTAAAATTCCCTGTTTTTTTCCCAATTTACGAGTCATATAATTCAATTCCTTTATTTCTGCTTGAACTTCTTTATGGAACTTTGGTAATGATTTTCTTGCGATTTCATTAATACTTGTAAATAATTTTTTTACTGAATTTAATAAATCCATAATGATATCATAATTAATTTTATCCTTAGGAAGATCTATTTCATCAATTTCTTTTCTAACTCGATCGGAGAAAAAATTTAATGATCTCTGAGCCTTTTTATCTATTTTTTCCTTACCCACTTCTAAAAAATGGTCTAAGCATACTTTAATTTCAATAAGAATTTCCCTAATGTCTGATATTGATTTTCTTGCGACTTTTCTAACTTTAAAAAATTGAGAATTTAACCTATCTTGATAAAAAACCTCAAAATCTTCTAAATTTTTTTCAATCATTTTCAGCTATATTTTGTTTTATTTTAGTACTTTAATAATCTTTCTACCATTCATATATTTCTGAAGTGCTTCTGGAATTGTAATTGAGTGATCTTCATTTTGATAATTTTCAAGTATACAACAAATAGTCCTCTCAGTTGCAATTGCAGTTGAATTTAAAGTATGTAAAATTTTCTTCGCTTGTTGTGAACCAACTTTTCCCATTCTAATCTTTAATTTTCTTGCTTGATAATCTAAGCAATTACTACAGGAAACTAATTCCCGATATCTCTCTGATGCAGGAAACCATGCTTCCAAATCATATTTCTTAGACGCATTATCATTTAATTCTCCTGAGGCTATATTTACAATTCTATAAGGAATTTTTAGCTCTTTGTAGAGTTCTTCTGAATTTGAAATTAATTCTTCAAAATACTTCCATGAGTCTTCTGGAGAACAAAAAATGAATTGTTCAACTTTTTCAAAACGGTGAACTCTAAATATTCCTAAAGTATCCTTCCCATGTGATCCTGCTTCTCTTCTAAAACATGATGAAATTCCAGCATATTTAATTGGTAATATACTAGGAT
The DNA here is from genome assembly GCA_964598265.1 of uncultured archaeon. Lineage (GTDB taxonomy): Archaea > Asgardarchaeota > Lokiarchaeia > Sigyniarchaeales > SOKP01 > Loki-b32. Next base: position 19,046 of record CAZRBD010000056.1, on the reverse strand, counting down.
CGATTATTTCATCGTAATGATAGGCAGCTAATGTTTGTTCGGATGTAGCTATCATATAGAGATCCTCATCTTGGATTTTATACAATTGCTCCTCAAAATCAGCTAATTCTGCTGCTGCTTTCATTATTTCATGTTTGGTAAAATAGGGAGTCCACATTGGAATAAAATTTTTACTTGATAATTTTTCCAAAGCAAATCTTAGAAGAGCTAAGTTAAGTAATACTAGATCTCCCTTTAAATAAAAAAACCTTGATCCTACTACTTCTGAGGCTTTTTTTGTATCTGCACCGTCTATTTTTTTAATCAAATCAACATGTGATAATGGTTTGAAATTTAATCTGGGTAACTCCCCAACAGTCCTCAAAACTTCATTAAACTCTTCAGTTTCCCCATTCGGTACAGATCCATGCAGAATATTACCAACTTTATACCGATACTTCTCTCTATGCTCAAGAAACTCTATTTCATCTCTTTCTAATGCTTCAATCTTTTGTTTAATTTCTTTCGAGCTTTGTATTGCATCATCTCCCTTCTCAAACTCCTTCGATTTTCTAGATTCTCCGATTTTAATTGATATTTCATTTCTCTTTTTTCTTAAATCCTGTAATTCTTGTAATGCATTTCTCCATTTTGTGTCAAACTCTAACACTTTTTCAGCGATAATCGGATCCTTGAACCTTTTTTTTTCTGAATCTATAATTTTTTCAAAACTCTTACGAAACAATTCAATATCAAGCAAAATGAAACCTCTCGAGCAAATTAAAACATTAAATTTCTTATAAGTTTTATTTATGTGTTATTTAGTTTAAATCTCTGACATATAATTAAATAACTTTTTCATAAATAAAAAATTCACGGGAGATCTTTTAATTTTAAGGACTTTACATCCCCTATTACTATTTCTAAGGCAAAACCAAAAATTTAATATTAAATTCTATATTTAATAGCATTAAATCAAATAGAAAAACAAATTATTAATTGATTGAGTTCGAATGAGTTCTTTATCCGCAATTCGGCCAAAAAATTTTCGAGAAAAAGTATTTTTTCGTAGTCTTAGATCTCAAGTTGATGGAAACGCAAAAGTAGAGTATGGCTTAACACAAATTATAGGAATCGGTAGAAGATTCGCACAAGCTATTGTAACTGTGGCACAAATAGACCCAAAAGTAAGGATCGGAGCTTTATCTGAAAAAGATCTGAATAGAATTGAAGAAATTATTACTAAACCTATTGAAAATGGAATTCCCAACTGGATGGTTAATAGAATGAAGGATCTGCGTACAGGCGAAGATCACCATGTAATTGGGAATAGACTGGAAATTACTGTTAAAAGAGACATAGATCGGATGAAAAAAATCAGAAGTTATAAAGGTGTGCGACATCATTTAAGATTAAAAGTCCGAGGACAACGTACAAAAAGTACTGGGCGCCATGGTTTAGTAGTTGGAGTTGTACGAAGGAGCTTAAAAAGCAAGCAATAATTATTAAGATGATGAAATATGGGAGACCCACGTCGTAACAAGAAAAAATTTAAAAAACCGAAACATCCATTTCAAAAAGAACGAATACGTGAAGAACTAGAATTTCTGGGTAGATACGGACTGAGAAATAAGCGTGAATTCTGGAAATCACGAACAATACTCGCAAATTGGCGAAGTTTGGCTCGTCGTTCTCGAACTCTACCGAAAGAAAGAGCTGTTGAAGCCCAGCAAACACTAATTCGAAAATTGAATCGATTAGGAATAATTGGTGCTGAGGCAGCATTTGAAGATATACTACTTTTGACCGTTGAGGATGTATTAAAAAGGCGATTACAAACTCTAGTGTACGAAAAAGGACTTGCGAGTACAGTTTATCAAGCAAGGCAGTACATCACACACGGGCACATCCAAGTAGGTGCGAAAAAAATTGATGCACCATCTTATATCGTAAAAAAAGATGAAGAAAATCTTATCCGCTTCGCGCCTAACAGTCCCATTTCAGCTGTAAAAGAATCAAGTTAAGTGAATTTTTTATAGGTTGTATTGGAATTATTTTATCCTCATTACATTTAAATATTTAATCTCCACAATTCTATAGTATACCCTTTTGTTATGAAATAAGAAAAGTTATTAATTAATTTAATAACTTGACAAAGAAATACTGATTCAAAAACTGTGTGAGATTAAAGATTGAACAAAAAAACTCTCACTAATTATTGAGGATGTCGAGAGTCATCGACTGGAATATGTAAATTTTTTTTAGGATTTTATCAGGTTTAAGAGGAAAATTAAAAGGAAAGAATTCACCAAATTACTTTGACAATTTCAGATTTAAAAAAATTCAATTGATAAGTTTAGATATTTACAATTTAACTAATTATAATACTAACAAATCCTAATCTGTCAAGATGAATAAAATAAGTATTTTGGATTTTTATCAATTTTTAGTAGTATGTGAATATCCAATGAAAATGAATAGAAAAGTTATCTTTCTCATAACTCTTGGAATTATTTTAACGTTTTCCGCTTTTTATTACGACCTTCTATTTTATCAAGAGTATTATTAAAAAAAGAAAAAAATTATCAGAGTGCGATCCCTGTTTTTAAAAGGGCAAAAGAATTAAACCAAGATTACTTACCTACATATTCAGAATTGGGTGAATAATATTCTGAAATTGGTAAATACCAATTAGCAGAACAAGAATTTGTAATCGCTTTAATTGAGGAAAAATTTCCGAATTATTATTTTATCAAGGCAATATTTAAATCATATTTAAACTTAATTTAATAGTTCCCAAAAATCAAAATATTTTAAATAAATGCCTTCTCAAAAATACCTTTCACGAAAAAAAACAGCCATCCAGAGCATATCTCTATCACCCGCTCTTAAGGAATGGTTACAGAGGTATGTACGTGTAAAGCATCACGAAATTCCAGATGATATTCGGTTTAAGAGCGTATCGTCATTTATATCCTTCCTTGTAGTGCAAGAAATGTCGCAAGACAGAAAATGAAATGAAGTTAAATCCACTATAAAATGTTTAAATATTAAATTGAATAAGTATTAATTGAGAATTCAGATGAGAAGAAGAAAAATTTGCACTCTGTTATCCTTAGTTTTTATATATATAATTTTCCTTAATACCAATAATTCTCATTGAACGAATTTAAATTTTAAGTAATCAGAAAAAAGATCTTTAGAAAAAACCAGAAAATTAATATTTTTTACAGTATTGATTATTCTAATAGTAATATATTAAACCAATTTAGATTAATAATTAATAAATGGTGATTTATAAATTACAGAAAATATGAAATGGGCTATCGTACACATTTTCAGTTCATACAACAATACCATTGTAACCGCAACCGACCTTTCCGGTGCAGAAACATTTGCAAAATGTACAGCAGGAATGGTTGTGAGAGCATCGCGTGACGAGTCATCCCCATATGCTGCCATATAGCTATTCGAGTCGAGTAGCTAGCAGAAGCAATGTGGGTTTAGGGTGGCGAATGACCTAAAGGATAAAGACATTAGAGGTATTCATATAAAGGTAAGAGCGCCAGGAGGAAATAAATCTCAAACTCCAGGTCCAGGAGCTCAAGCTTGCATTCGAGCTTTGGCGCGCTCTGGGCTGCGGGTTGGGAGAATAGAAGAAGTTACGCCAAAAAGTCATGATCACTGCAGACGTAAAGGAGGCCATAGAGGCCGTAGAGTATAATCAAGATATTCAGGAAAATCGAGATTTAGTTAATTTCCTTGATACAAAGGGTTTCGTAGAAATTTTTTTTTGAATATGGCATAAATTTTAAAAATAATAAATAAAAATTTTAAATTAGGGGAACTGCTCCGGTTCTCCGTCTTCAGTGAATCCTATCTTCAACTTGGCATAACATTCTGTACAATACCATTCTTTACGCACAGGATTGTAAGTCATATCTTTATCGGATTGAAAACAGGCGGGGCAGAGTAAAATTGAAGCTCGCAATGGACGTTCAATATCCCACCATTGATCGTTGAGTTCTTTAGCTTTTTTTTGGATACCTTCATTGTCATAATAATCATCAAATTCCCTTAACTCTTCTTTCTTATCGTATATCTTTCTTTTGTAATCACTACAAACAACCATTAGTAGTGATCTTATATTATTCCTAATCCTTCGCAAACGAGGATTTTTTATAATTATTGTTCGCTTTGAAAAAGTATATTTATTTACTTCTAGATCTGATCCTAGAAATATTGAAGCACGTAGAAATACTGGATGGTTCTGCCCAGATTGTGGGGAAAGATTAGCAACGTTGTATAGGAAAGTGAGAATTATTGCATACCTTAGTTGTGTAATTCTTACAGGTTTTTTGATTACATCTAATTTCTTTACGAGAGGAGAACTTCAAATGAGTATGTTTGTGTTAGCCATATTTTTTTCTGTTATTACAATTTTTTTGACGGTTAGGCAACTGATAAAAACTATTTTGAAGAAGAGAGGAAGGAAGATTTTTGATAAAATGAAAGATAAACCTAAAGAATATCTCGATAGATATATGAAGAAAACTAACTAAGTTTATCATAAACTAAAATCATAAAATCTAATTGTTTTTTAGGTTAGTTTTTCCATAGAATTTTCATTGAAATCAGACTCTGAATTTACCTTTCAGGTAGGTGATAGTCAAAAAGAATTGCGATTGATATTTTATCTATAAAAAACCTTGTTGTATATAATCTTTGGTGACAATAACATTTCAGTTGTAATAATGAACGAAGAGGAGTGTTATTGTCGGATAATAGCCTGTCTTGAGAAAAGTACGGTAACATTGGCAAGTTATATGTTAGGTAATCTAAAATATTTTTTAAGCGGTATAAAAGATAAGAAAGTGGTGAAGAATTGCATAATTATCATCCTCTCTTATTTTAATGACCATAAAATTATAACAGACTATAAGAAAGGCATTGAAGTTAATATTTTAAAAAATGGCCAAAAACAAGAGGCTCTGAATATATTACAAAACGAGTTTTTATCCAATTAATATTTATTTTTTTTTTTTCTTTTTTATAAAAAATCTCTTCAAGAAAAAACTTGAGTTTTTTAATATACATTCTGAATAGTGAATATTAAGTTTCTATGATGAGATAATGAGTCATGAAGATTAACAAAAATAGCACATATGTAGGATTCATTTTTATTTATAGTACTCTCGCAATATTCGAATTTTATTACATCAACTACATTCCTTTTTACTATTTAAATGTTCTGCAAGTGAATCGTACAGAATTAGCATTTGTTCAATTTTTCGCTTACTTATTCTTGTTTATAACTCCCTTGACAGGTTTTTTCTATGGCAAGTATATAAAAAAAGAAAGAAATAGCAAATTGCTTTATTATAGCTCGAATATTGTTTTAGGAAGTAGTTTTTTGATATTTCTCTTATGTAAAGATATCTTGTTTTTATTTGGTATATTCTTATTTGTTTATCTTTTTTCAGTTTCTATGATTAGAGCTGTCATGATCGATCTTTTTTTAACAATTAGTAAAAAATCTGAGAAAGTTAAAAATAATCTCCTCCTTATTGTAAAAATAGCCCGAGTGTCAGGATTTTTAGGAGTATCCATATTTTTCACATTTAATGTTTTTGATATTTATTCACTAAAGCTCTGGAACTACTTCTTTGGTTTTGGATGGCTTCTATCTGTGCTTTTCATCATAATAAACATGGTGATTATAAGAAAAGTTAAATTTCTCTCATATGATGATGATAAAAAAGAAGAAGAGCAAACTTCCATGCCTGTAATCCGAGTTTCTGAAAAAAATATTAAATTTAAGAATTTTCACATTTTACTCTTATATGTTGCATATTTCTTAGCTAGCTCTGATTTACTTTATTCATTTCTATTTAGTTCTTGGGTCGAAAATAAGTTTGGAACTAAATCATATATAATCTATAGCTCATTTTTCATTATTTTCATTATTGGTGAATTAATAGGGGGTATTAGCGCTAAAAAATTATGTAATAATTATAGTAAAATAAAGATAATGTTTACCGTGCTTTTTATCTACATGATATTGTTAGTAGTACTGACGTCTTCTAGTTTCCCGATATTCATGTTATTAATGTTTCTCTTTTATTTTCTCGGAAGCATCGCCAGTTTTGCCTACACTTCTCTATTTGCAGATATAACGTCAAATAAGAAGCATAAAACGTTTAAATATCAATTATTTCATACCTATTACTCAATTGCATCATTTGTCTTTATTCCATTAGGTACTTTATTATCATCTTTCATTACTGTAGAAACGCTGATATTAGTGTCTGTATTTTTCTTTGGTCTGTCAGGTGTGTTATTATTTATTCTCATTCTGCAATTAAAACAAACTAAAAAGGAAGTAAAGCTCTATGTCACTCAAAAACAAGAAATCTTGACTTAATTAACCGTTGTTACACGTCCAACTCAAGAATATTTCTATAATCATTAATTTCTTCATTCAGATATTCCATATTAATATTGTCAGTTTATAAGAAAGAGAAAGATAAGCTCAAAAACAATTTTTTACATTTTTTTTTTCTTTTTTCCATTAAAGTGATGTTTTATGTTTGCCTCAATAACTATTTAAATGTTTTTACTTTTGTTTTGTTATATG
>CAZRBD010000056.1:0-12420 GCA_964598265.1 uncultured archaeon | reverse complement strand
AGGTGGTGAGTCCTCAACTGATTACTCAATTGATCATCTAACCACAGAAAATATTAAACAATTTTTACCTAAATAACTATTTAAATGTATTTACTCTTGTTATGTTATATGGATAATTAAGTTATTTTAATGGCTATCGAAGAGAAGGTAAATCATAATTCACTAGTTCTGGAAAGACTCTCATTTGGAACCCATTTTTGTTATTTGTATGACAATAAAAGTGATTTATTAGATGTCTTAGTGTCATTCTTTAAATCAGGATTAGAAAATAATGAATGTTGTATATGGGTAATTTCAGTAGACTTGAGTAAGAAAGAAGTCGTGGAATCTCTTAGAAAGGAAGTAAAAAATCTTGATTCTTATTTGAGCAAAAACCAGCTTAACCTCTTTGAATATGACGAGTGGTACAAGGAATCTAGCACATTTATTGCCAAAGATGTAATAAATGGATGGTTAAAGAACTTAAATGATGCTTTGAAAAAAGGTTTTAAAGGACTAAGGATTACTGGGGATGTAAAATTATTAGATATGGAAGAGTTGGAATCTTTTGTGGAATATGAGATCAAAATGAATTCCGTCTTTGAAACTGAAAAAATCATCGCCATCTGTACATACCCAGTTGGCATTTATAATAAATTTCAGTTGTTAGATATAGCTAGTTCTCACCAATTTGTATTAACCAAAACCTCAGGTGATTTAAAGATAATTAATAATGCTAGTCGTAACCTAGCTATTAAAGAAACTGAAATAATTAAAGATAGGTTGCAGAAGTTGCAAAATCTTGAAAATTTAGGACTACTCTCACAAGGGTTAATTCATGACTTTAATAACTTTCTTGCGATTATAAAGGGAAATGCCGAATTAGCTCAAATAAATCTTGAATCTGGAGAGAATATATCTCGATTTTTACAGGAGATTTGTGATTCAGTGACTAATGCTTCAGAGATTATTCGGGAGATTTCTGAATTTGGGGTAAGTAATGGCACTAAAAAGAAAACGACAGATGTAAATAAAAGTATTACGAGATTAATGGAACTTCTGCGTCCTACACTTAGTTCAAACATTAAAATTGAAAAGGATTTAAGCAGTAGTTTAAATAAAATTGAAATTGATTCAAGAAAATTAGCACAAATTCTCATAAACCTAGTTCAAAACGCAAGAGATGCTATGCCAGATGGAGGTACAATTACAATCAAAACAAAAAATCACTTAATAGCAAATAACTTAGAATTGGAAAGGTTTTCTTTAAAAGCAGGGAAATATATCACTATTTCGATTAAAGATACAGGGATTGGAATGGATAAAGAAATCCAAAAAAGGTTATTTGACCCATTTTTTACTACAAAAGGTTCTGAGAATGGCACAGGACTCGGCTTGCCAATGGTAGAGCATTACATAATAGAAAGTAATGGAGCAATTACAGTTAAAAGCCAACTTTATGAGGGTTCTCGTTTTACAATATATCTGCCAGCAAGTGAAAAATAAAAAACATAATCCATATATTATTTAGAAAGAGGAAGATAAGCTCAGGTTAATAATTGCGATATCTTAATTTGTTCAAAAAGTGCACCTCACCATTAATAAGTAGATTAGGAATTTCTAGTATAATATGAAAACAAAAAATTATATACAAAAACAATTTCTGATTTTTATTCTTCTATTCATCTCCATTTTTTGTTATCACAGAGTTATATAACCCATGCTGATATGAAGTCATATCCCCAAAAGATCGGGCAATTTGAAACTTTTGATATCGGAAACAAATATATTAGTGAAATGTTTTTAAATACTTAAGAACAAAGTATAAGAGATAACCGAATCACAATATTAGTTAATCCTCCATGAGCGAAGAAGAGAAATTTAAAGAAGTAATTCAAGAAATTAATGAAATCAATATTTTCTTAACACAGCAAGAACCGACTCCAGATTATGAAATCGAAGCCCGTGATAAATTAATCGAGAAAATTAAGAATCTAATAACATTGAATACTCCTCAAGTAGGAGCTAACATGCGACTTTTTGAAACTACATTATCTGGGTTAGAAAATTGGGACACACTTGACTTATGGTTTGTAGAATCTAAATTGCCTGGATTAATTCAAAATGTAATTAGTTTAGATGAATCACCACAAGAGGTACAAGAAGAGCTCAAGGATGAAAAGACTCCTCTAATAGAGTCAGATTCTAAAACAGAATTAGAAACAGAACCAGAAATAGCTTTAAAACCAGAGAACTTTGACATCGATGATATTGTGAGTAAAGTTTCTGAACAGTTTAAAGGAGAAATTGATGGGCTTAAACAAAAAATAGATGTTTTAAAGCATGAATTAGATAAGAAAGAGGAATCTCTTAACAGGGGTTCTTCAAAGAGGATAATAAAAACAATTAGACCTAAAAAGAATGTAAAATTACCTCCTCCAAAAATTAAAATTCCAGTAATCAAAGGTCCTAAAATTCCCCCTAAAATTAATATTCCAGTAATCAAAGGTCCTAAAACTCCCCCTAAAATTAATATTCCAGATAAAATTGAATCAGAGAAGCTTACCAATCAAAAGGGGACAAATTCCATTGCGCAAGTACAAGCACAAATTGAGGAAGAATTACAAAAGTTAAAAATTACGCCCGTATTTGAACAAGAATCTAAGATTGAACAAGAAGATCTTAAAGAACCCGAGTCAATAATTGATATTCTTGAAGAATCCGAACCTGTACCTCCTCCACTAGAACCTGATTCCAAACTAAAGCAACCAGATAAATCAGAATCTATCTTTGATATCCTTGAAGAATCTAAGCCTTTAACACCTACACATGAATTTAATTCAATATCTGAGGTTATTGAATCTTTAGATAAGCCTAAAGAATCAGAAGAACCTGATTTCAAACTAAAGCAACCAGATAAATCAGAATCTATCTTTGATATCTTTGAAGAATCTAAGCCTTTAACACCTACGCCTGAATTTAATTCAATACCTGAGGTTATTGAATCTTTAGATGAGTCTAAAGAATTAGAAGAACCTGATTTAATTTCAGAGCTAATAGAAGAAATAGGACCGGTTCCTCCCACTCCTGATTCAGATTTTTTAACTGAAATACCAACGGAATTTGATCCTGATATAAACACACTAGAAGAATTAGGACCTCTCCCAGAACCTCCCGAGTCAGATTTCAATTCTGATCTACCCGCGAATATGCCAAAACTCGAATCTCCTGAAATAGTAGAAAAATCGGATCAAAAAATTAATTTCCCTGAGCCGAGTATTATTCCTGAGAAACCAGAAGACCTTAAAAAAAGTAGTTTGATCTCTGAAGTTTCCCTTACTGAAATTGATTCAAACGAAAAAAAAACTAATATACCATTTATGGCTAAAATACCTAAAATTACAACTGTTAGTGTCGAGGAGATAGATACAGAATATATGAAATCTAGTGGAACAGATTTATTTAATGTCTTTTCTTCTGTTGGGGTTAAAAAAACTCAAAAACCTGTCAAAAACCTTGAACTATTTACTACAATTCCAACAAAGGAAAAGAAAGAAGATAAAAAGAAAAAGAAAGATAAAAATGCAACTCAATTTGTCAGTTTTAGTTCTCCTACTCCTGAACCATCAGATAGCGATGAATTAAAACCTTTTTCAATCGAAGAATTACCTACGGATAAAGATTCATTATATCAAGAACTAATTGCTCTTGAAGGGAAAAGGTATTCCATAGAAAAAAACTATAAAGAAATAGGAAAAAAATTTAACACGGGCTCCATTAATGAGCCTAGTTTCAAAAAGCAAAATGATGAGCTTAAAATTAAATTAGATGAAATAACATCGAGAATCAACAAAATTCGCAGATTTATTTCAAGTTTTTGACCAGTTTTCTAACATTTACGAATTAATTGTAAAAACTGGTGGCAAAGAGTTTTTATGCCTTGCTTTTTCTATCATATCTTTAACCAATTTTATAATATCAGTATTTAAATCCACCATTGATAAACCATTATCAATTCTGTACAGAATCTCATCTAATATATCATAATTTATTCCTATTTCATCTTCATCTGTTTGTCCTTCCCATAATCCTGCAGATGGTGGTTTTTTAATAATATCATCAGGGATGTTTAATAATTTAGCTATTTCTCTAACTTCACATTTATATAAGCTTCCAATTGCTTCAAAATCAACCCCTCCATCACCAAATTTCGTGAAATACCCTATTGCTAATTCGCTCCTATTACTTGTGCCTGCTACTAAAAATTTTCCTAAGGACTGTCCAATAAAATAATTAGTAATCATCCTTAATCGAGGTTTTATATTTGCCATAGCTAATTGATTTGAGTTTATTGAAGCTGATGCAGATTTTAGAAATTCGTTATAAGTATTTGTTAAATCTATAATTATGAAGCGAATGCCCAAATTTTCAGCAAAGATTTGTCCATCAATTAAATCTTGAGGAACAGAAGAACATGGTAACCCTAATCCTATAATATTTTCTTTTCCCAATGCTTTTACACATAAAGATGTAGTAGTAGCACTATCTATCCCTCCACTAATACCTACTACAATACCATTAACATTTGTGGACTCTACATATTCTCTAATCCATTCTACAATATCAATAATTGTTTGGTTATAGTCTAATTTTCGCATATTATTAAATTTCAATTAACCTTTTTTTTAAAACTCTTTCAAAATAAAATTAAAAGAGAAAATTAAAATAGGAAATTTAAAATTATAGAAATAAAAGTATCTTCTTATTGTAATTCAAAAGAAAAATTTAATTAATATAATTAATATAGAAAAGAATGATTTAGTATGAGTGAGGAATTCAAAACAATTGTAGATTCATCTTATGATAATGGAACTCCCTTATGGATTTATACATCTGATTATGTATATGGCATGGTCCCAACTGCCGGTGAAAAGTGGATAGAAGTGTCTTACACATTTGAAGATCCGGATGATCCTTTCGCGATGGGAGAAAAGGGAGCTGATATTGCCTATAAATTAATGATGGAAGAAATCTCAAAAGGTCTCTCTTTTTATGTGGAAGATTTAAAGGTACCAGCATTGAAGGAGTTCGCAGAAGGATCAGGTAAATCTGGCTCTGAATTAATTAAAGCAGTAATAGAAGAATTTAATAGTAACACAGCTAACTATACGGCTAATGCTGATTTCCTAGTTAAAAGTAAAGACGAGCTAGGAAAACTAAAAGAAAAAGTCTAAATCTTTTTAATTTCTGTTTAAATTTATAATAATTTAAGTCTTTAGAAAGAATATTTTTTATATATAAAGGTTTTTTCTCTGATGATATTTACGAGTAAATTCTTCATCAACTTTTTTACGAAGTTGGTACCCTAAACTAGGATCTCTCTCTTTTACTATTTTTTTTAGATAATCTCCATGCCGTTGAGAGTATTTTTCTATGCCTGCAGCTATTATATTTTGATTATTTTTCACTGGAATAACCATTCCAAAAAAGCGGAGCATATCGTCTGGGGATAACTGTTTTCCTATTTTCTCATCAATATCTCTATCTATATTTCTCACTATTGAACCCATGGTTAATGATGAATAAGGATTAATCTGCTTTGATTTAAGCCAATAAGCGTTTGGTTTTTTAGTTATAAAAGTATCGGAATTGCCATCCTTATCCATTGATCCTATTACTTTCCAATCCTTTGGATTCTTATCATACTCCTTCTTCATTTTTTTTATTATTGAACTAACTGGAGCAACTCCGTGATAATCTTTTTCTTTTTTCATATCAGTCATATTCCCTAATATAATAAATAAATAAAAATATAAAAATTTAGAGAAAATTTTGTATAAGAAAGTAATATATTAAAGGATATAATTTGTTTTAGTATTAAAAAACAAAATAAAACGGCCAAAAATAATCAATCATAATTATTATGAGTGAATCCAATGATTTCAATGTATTTGAGCGTTTTTTTGGTTTGTTTGAGAAGGCTGTTAAATCACAAGATATACTGAATTTATTAAAATATTTAAAAAAGCTACCATCATTGGAAGAACTATTTCTAAAAAATTATCAGAAACGTAAGAAGGAGGGTGTTTATTACACCGCCGATGATATATCTAATTTTATCGTCTCAGAGGCAATTCTTTTATTATTAAAAAGAAGAACTAGTTTTAAAAAAATTGAAAATATTCAAGAAATCCATAAATTAGATAGCAATCAAAGAACTGAAATTTTAGATATTTTATTAAATATATCTATTTATGATCCTGCGTGTGGATCTGGAATCTTTCTTTTAAATGCAGTGAAAATTCTTTGTAATCTCGTTAAAGTTTTGAATCCGAATTCTAATCTCTCTGAGACTAAAGCTCAAATTTTAAAGAATATTTACGGTCAGGATATAAATGATTATGCAATTAAGTTTTGTATCTTAAAATTATTTAATTGGTATATTAAAGGAAGTAAGACAAATTTACCTCAAGTAATTTCAAAATTAAAAACAAATTTGAAAGTTGAAAATAGCTTAAAATCGGCGATGAGCATAAAATTTGATTTAGTAATCGGAAATCCTCCATACGGAAACATTTTATCAAAAGAAGAAAAATTAATTTTTAAGAAAGAAAAGATATACAATGATATTTATTGCGGTTTTCTTATTAAAGCCCTTGATTGGTGTAAAGGAATCGTTGGCTTATTAATTCCAAAAAGTTTCTTGCTCAGACAAAGTTATATTGAATTTAGAAATGAATTCCTGTTAAATACAAATATTTTAAAAATATTTGATATTGGCTCAAAGATGTTTAATAATGCTACAAATGAAGTTCAGATGATATTCTATGAGAAGAAAATTGAATCTTTTAATAAAGACCTACAAATCTACGATTATCCAAATCTTAAAATGATAACATATAAGAACCAGAATGTTGATTCATTAAGGGTGTGTTTCAATTTAGAGTGTCCTGTAGGTTTGAATTCAAAGAAGTTATATGCGTATACATTTAAGAATAAATGCCCATATTGTACAACAGAAACAATAAAATTAAACAGGATAAGAATCAAAGCGAATAAGCAAATATTTAGATTAATTGAAAAAATTGAAAGAAAAGGAGATTTAAATTATTTAAATCCTAAAGATTTTCCTAAAATGATTCGTGGAGAAGAAGACAAGGGTTTAATCGAACTGAAGCGAAAATTACAAAATAATCAGCAAGGTTCATGTATCTTTATTAGTGCTAGAAAAGATTTCAGATATTATACTTTCAAGAAAAGAAAATCCCTAAATATTGAGGAAATTGATGAAAAAATCTTAAAAGGCCACAATTATGAGTTTTATATTGGATCGAAGTTGTTAATCAAACATAATAACATTTTCCCTGAAGTGATTTATACTGAAGAAAATGTCTGTTTTACATCCTCTATTTATTCCTTACTTCATGATGATATAATTGAATTGAAATATTTATGCGCTGTATTGAATTCTAGATTAATTCAATTTTATTGTACATATGCAATAAATAATCAGAAGGATACAACCATTAATCTAAACCAATATATGATACGCCATCTTCCTATTATAAAAACTGGTTTTCAAATCAAACTGGACTTAGCAAGGATAGTTGATAATATTAATAACTCGTATAAAAAGGATATTGTCAATAAAGATAAAATTGATAATTTCAGAGAAAGGGTTGATAATCTAATTTTTGAATTGTATTCGATGAACGAGGAAGAACAAAAAATTATTCTTTCGAATATTAGCACTTGAAATCTCTTAAAATCCAGTTTAATATATCTTGAGTTATTTAATCTCTTTTAACGATAAAGTAAAATTACAAAAATTATCTCCTAACCCCATAAAACCATTTCTTTCAAGAATAATTTTGGGATTAAAATCCTCAATAACTGTTTTATACAGCGGACGACACATATTTTTACATACTAAAGGAATTTTATCATGACGTTTAGTGTTTCTATCCATCATTGCCTTATAGGGACATTCAGTTACCTTAATTTCCACCTCGATTTTTGAAATTTGGTTTGTTTCATATTTCCATCCTTCCACAGACCAACGAAAGGTTAGAATCTCAACAATATCACTTAAAGAGTTTGTTGTAATGTTCAAATATTTTTTAAGCCTGCGGATTATTATTTTTAAGAGCCTTATCCATACTGTGGTGTCAATTTTTAGCGCTGCGTCCCAACCAATTTCTTTTTCTGTCTCTAACATCCATAGGCCATCCAATGTGACAAAATTTTTCTCAAAATAAAATAATCTATCTGCTTCACTAACTTTTCTCATGGGTTTAAATATTAATGAAAAAATATAAAATTTACTTTAAAACCTCCATTAAAGATTCCATAATCTTTAAATAACTAAATCCATTTTTAAAAATGAATTAGCCACGTCTAATAATGAAAAATTTTATCTTTGTTTACTTCATTGTTATCAATAACAATTCAATTGCTTAAAGCAATATCAATAAAATGTAATACTCATCTATTGAAAAATAGTTAAATGTCTAAGAAATTCAATCAAAACTTATATTAAAAATGGAAACGTTCATTATCGCCTTGTTATTAAGCCTATTAGCAGGATTATCAACTTCAATAGGTGGCCTATTTACTTTTTTTATTAAGAAACCAAAACCGGCAATTTTATCTTTTATCATGGGATTTTCAGCTGGAGTCATGATTTTAGTCTCATTTATAGAAATATTGCCAGTTAGCATTGAGTCAATTGGTTTACTATTGTCTCTATTATTCTTTTTCTTGGGGATGATTATGATGTTTATAATAGATATTAAAATCTCTCATTACTATGAATTCGAAAATAAGAATGGAAATTTAAATATTAAACTCAATCCTAAATTAAATAATATATTAAATGGTGAATCAAATCTTTCTGAAGATCAAAACCATTATCATAAGAGCCGAGGACAAATTGACTCACTGAGAAAGTCAACATTATTAATAGCTGTTGGTATATTTATTCATAATTTCCCTGAAGGTATGGCTACGTTTGTTGGGACATTAAAAGATCTCGAACTTGGAGTTATGTTAACTATAGCAATAGCATTACATAATATCCCCGAAGGCATAGCAGTGGCGATCCCTATATACACCATTAATAATAATAATAGAAAAAAAGCATTTCTCTGGTCTTTCATTACGGGTCTAAGTGAACCTCTTGGTGCTATTATCGTATGGTTAATTCTTTTTCCGATCATCAATGATTTCTCAATAAACGCTATGTTATCTATTGTTGCAGGCTTTATGATTTATATTTCTTTGGATGAACTCTTACCTGTTTCACGATCATTGGGAAAGGAACATGTATCGATCCTAGGTATCATCTCTGGAATGTTTGTAATAAGCATAAGTATGATCTTACTTTAGATAGTTATCAGCATTCCTTAATCATTATAATAGATTATTAAACGAAAAATTGTTGCCATTTTAACTTAGACCATGCTTCCTTGTTCTCAGTTTTTTTAGGTTTAGGTTCTTTTGTATTTTTATCTGGGATTTTAGATTTTTCATTTTTAACGGGACCAATATCTTGCATTGCCCTATCTGGACCACCAGTGGCATTTTCAGTAAAAAACAAATAGAACCCATCATGATCTTTTATCCAACCATCCTCAAAAAAACCCAAATGTTTTCCGTTATAATTATAGATAGAATCTCCATCTATGTATGCCACAGGTTTACCAATGAACAGAAAAATATGGCCAGCGTCTTCTGTATAAGCTATAGGACTTCCTATTTTGCTATAAAACGTAAATGACATGATTACTCAATGATTTATGAAACTATATTATAGGTTATGACTACTAAAAAAACTATAGGTTAAATAAGTGTTTTGCATTTTCATAAAAAATCTTTTCATAAAACTTTCTTGACAAATTCAATTCCAACAAACCTTGCGTGGAAAGCTGATATTCATAGGGTATGTTTGGAAAGTCGCTACCATACAGAATCCTATCCTGATAAGAGAGAAGATCTTCCACCTTCGGGCGTTTTGTTTTCCTCTCCGGAAAAACATTATTCGGGATATAAATCATCGTGGTATCTAAATAAAGATTTTCATGGTTATCTAGTAGTTGTAAGAACTTTCGATATTCAAATGCACCCATATGAGCGATAATCACATTCATATCAGGATATTTATCTAAAAATTTCATGAAATTTTTGTATCCAACATATTTATTTCTATATGGAGCGGTACCTGCATGAAAACAAATCCATTTACCCCTATCCAGAATCAAATCATAAATTTCATACATTCTCTCATCATCGAAATGAAATTCTTGGACTAATGGTTGTATTTTTATTCCATAAAATTGATATTCATCAATAATTTTCTGGATATAATCTACTCGGTCCTTATCATCTGGCCAAACACATCCGAATGGTATTGCATTCTTAAATCTCCCGCAAAATTGTTTAACCCATTCATTAATGTAAACCGCTATGTCTTTTTTATGAGCATAATTATATGTAGTGAAAAATTTTACATTTTGGTTGTTTAAAAAACTAACTAACCCCTCTGTGGAGAGCTTGTAATTAATTGGCCACCCTGATATATTTCCCTTCTCATCTGGTTTCTCAAAATAACTCCAAATTGCTTTAAAAATCTGAGGAGGGAAAAAATGCGTATGAGCATCGATATACTTAAAATCGTTATGTGTAAAACCCATTATAAAGTAAAATTAATCCATAGTAATAAAACTTAAACATTTATTTGGAAACGAGTTTAAAAAGAAAATAAGGAAAAAAATAAGGAAAAAAATAAGCCAATTATTCCTTTTTCCTTAAAATTGGACTAAGTTCTGTTTTAAGTAAATCTCGAATCGCAACACGAATTACTTCCGATCGATTGGGATACATATTCATATTTACAAGTTCTTCGATTCCTGAGAGATAGGCTTCGGGAACATGACATGTTATTAATTTCATATTTAGTGTAAAACCCCTTTTTGTATTTTACATGCGTTTTTTAATATTTAAGAAGATTTTACCGAATAATATATGATTATAATACAACGATAACATACTTGAAATTTTATGGTGTGTTTTTGAATATTAAAGCACATAAACATCAACTTAAAATTTGATAAAATTTACTTGTGTATATTATGTATGATGTTATTGTATCTGGAGCAGGACCTGCAGGTTCATCATGTGCTAAGACTTTAGCTAAGGCTGGATATAACGTTGCTTTGATAGAAAAAGATTCGACTTGGCGAAAACCTTGTGGAGGTGCTATTAATTATAACGTTTTTAATATGTATCCACAACTGAAAAAATTAAACCTTCCGAAAATTAATGGAATCTTGATGTATTCAGCAGATTATCATAAATTAGATTTTAAGTTAGAAACTGACAGATATGGTGCTATAATTGATCGATTGGAATTTGATAATTTACTGAGGAACACTGCTATCGATGCAGGAGCAGAACTTTTTGACAAAAATTTCTCATTTGATTTTATTACTAAAAATGATAAAAAAGTTGGAATTAAAACAAAAACTCCCTCGGGAATTAAAGAATATTATGGAAAAATCATAGTTGTAGCTGATGGGGTGAGTTCTAAATTAGCTCTTAAATCAGGCTTAAGATCTAAATGGAAAGTAGAAGACCTTGGAATCGGTAAATGCGCTATCATGGAAGGTGGACATCAGCTAGAACAGGAACTTATTTATTCATTTTTTATGCCTTTTAAAGGGTATGGATGGATTTTTCCAATAGGAGAAAAAAGATTCAACATAGGGGTAACCACATTTGGAGAAGCTAACTCCAAATATAATATAAACAACCTCTACACCGAATTTCTAAAAAATACACATGTCAAAAATTACATCACAGATTTAAATTATAAAATTATCTGGGAAGGATCTTTCCCCTATCCTGTTGGAGGAATTTTAAAAATGAGTCTATATTCAAATAATCTGATGCTCATTGGAGATAATGGAGGTTTTGTTTCTCCTATAAGTGGAGAAGGGATTCCATCATCAATTATCTCTGGTAAAATTGCAGCAGAAACAGCTATTAATGCTTTACAAGAAGAAAACTATACTACGACAATTCTTAAAAAATATAAATCCCACCCGGAAATCAAACGTATTATTAGAAGTTTTAAAGTAAAGCTTTCAATGTTGAAATTTTTCTATGAGAATGACGGAGCAAATTTTAATAGAGTGTTAGAATTAGCTGAAGAAGATCCTGAATTTAAAATTCATGTGGTGAATCTCTTCTTGTCTAAATCTCTACCCCCCAAAAACTTTCTTTCCAAATTAAAAGATTTAGCTTAAAACGGAGAAGTCCTTAACTATACTTGAAATCATTAAAATTTTTTTTATTTAATTACTATATCAAGGTCTCTATTATTCTATTTGGAGGAGAGTAATTAGAGACGCAAGATAGAAGTTCATAAGTTAGATTTTTTGT
>CAZRBD010000055.1:18159-22182 GCA_964598265.1 uncultured archaeon | reverse complement strand
GGTTTGTATCCTACACAAAATACATTAATAAGTAAAAAAGTAGATAGAATAAGCACTAAGACACCTATTTTAACTGAAATTCTTAAAGATTTAGGATATTTTACATGCTGTTTTACTGAAAATGCATTTCTAAGTAAAAAATTTGGTCTGACTAGAGGGTTCGATAAAATATTTAATGTTTGGGATTGGAATCCTTGGCTACGGGAAAAGTATTTTTTATCTAGATTTTTTGTTTTTTTAAATAAATTTCCAACAAAATCCAGTAAGATCTGCGAGGGGGCCTTCAATTCCCTTAGGGTTCCCGGTCTTAGTGTAGAGGATTTCCGTATGTTTGATAGCCTTAAAAACTTGGTGTGGTGTTTTATATCGATCAACTAGGGCTTTCGCTTTTTTAGGACCTATATCGACTAGACCTTCAATTATAAAAGTTCTGCGTTCTTTTTTAGACATCGCTTTTGGTGCCCTCCTTGAGAGCAACGGCATACCATCTTTTACTTGCTCGCGATATGCTATTCTCTCTATAACAATTGCTGTATCTTCTAAATTTCGCGTTGGAATTACAGAGATACCTAATTTGTATGAGACAAAAGCCAGTGCTCCATAAATTGATGAAAGTTTCATTCCCGTATTTTCAATAACATCATCATTCAAACCTTCTAGTATCAAAATTGGATTTTTATAACTATCTTTTAAACGAAGTAACTGTTCAAATAAACGATTATCCATAATAGAAGATACAAAATCGGACCCTTCTTTTCGTTCAATCGCTACATCTTCTGAGATAACTATATCTGCTATATCTAATTGTTCTGAATCATAAGTTATCGTGTCTTTTCTTTTGTCCAATAAGTGTTTCAGCTTCTGTTCCCTATTATCGATGATGATGTGAAGGAGATCTTTTTGACTCATTTTCTAATTTAAGAATTAGATTGGTATATATTAATAATTTTCCTTCAAAGGTAATAAAGTAGAAGTTAGTTGTCATTATATAAAGAAAAAAGTTCTTCAAATAAGTTTAGTTATTTTTCACTTCTTAATTCCAGTTTTTGTTGAAGATTATTGCCCTTAAAATACAGTAAAATATCTTTCGTGCTATATAATCTATTTTTAATTAAAACGTAAGCAAAGAAAATCACACCAGCTATTTCTGTTATTTGTATTAGGGGTTTTGTAAGATACGCTTCCATCCAAAACAATATCGGTTCGCCAATAAGTATATCTTCATATAGGATAAAAGGATAAAAAAAGGGAACATAAGGAATGTCTAATATTAAATGAATAGATACTCCACATAAAAAAGGGAGTGACATTCTTATATTTTTCTTGGTTAATAAAAAGAGAGTGAAAAAACTTATCAAAACAAATAATAAATTATGTGAAAAATATCTTCCAGTTCCGAAACCTAAAAGTAATAAGGGTTTATCAATAAGATCAGGAAGTACTGAACCAATTAATAAAGCAAATCTATTAAATTTTAACTTCTTAATCCGAGGAATCTCTGTAAAAATCAACGGTAGAGCTATATGAAAAATCGGAAACATACTACTTCATCTTTAGATTTGTTTTAAATTATGAGATCTTAAAAAATTGGAGGAAATAAAATATAATAATTAACCCAATCAAAAATTCAATTGAGATCTTTAAAGATTTCTTGATAAGGTAACTAAAAGGTACAACTTTTTCATGGTATAAGTCTAAACTCTTAAAAATTCGTGGAATGGTTATTATTCCGTTACCCTGAGCATTTATATCATAATTAAGATCTAGGCTCGATTTTTCTAATAACTTCGTAATTTCTTCAAAAGATATCTCGGGATTGTATTCTAGAATTAATGCTATCATGCCCACACCAATTGAGGCAGAAATACTTGTGCCTGTAACCGATAAGTAAAGTTTGTTTGATAAAGGTAATTTTATCTTTGATCCTGGTAGGCAGAAATCTGGCTTTATTCTCTCATCCAGTGTTGGACCTCTGCCACTAAATTCAGAAATAATTATCTCTTTTTCAAGAGTTCCAAAAGTAATTACTTTTTTGGCAGCACCTGGGCTTCCAATTGTGTGAGGCTCTGGCCCAAAATTACCCGCTGGAGAGACTATTATAATACCCTTTCCTACTAAGGTATTACATGATAGAGATAATATATCTTTTCCATCTGAGGGATCTAAGGTTATAAACGGTATTAATAAGATATTGAGACTAATATTCTGAGTAAGTATCTTATCAAAAAATTCTAAGATATGTGAAAAATAATATTCCTTTTTTTTATTTGAAATATTAAAATCATGAATTTTGGCATGTGGGGCAATTCCAATTATTGTATCATCAGAATCCTTAAATTGGTTGCTTATAATACTAGCCATTATTGTTCCGTGAGTAATATCTTGATTTTTAGGATTTTTAATTTTTTTATTCTTTCCCAAAGTATGGTGTGTTATGTTAATATCAGATATACATGGAAAGTTGTTATTAACACCCTCATCAATAATTCCTATATTAATATTTTTACCGGTAAAGGAGATTTGAGACACTCGATAATCATCAATTTCTAAAATTTCAATTACATCCAACATTGACAGATAAACTCTTTGATCCTCTTCTATTTGTGTAATTAATTTCTCTTTATCAAACGTGAGAATCTGATCTTTCTTCAAATCAACATAAATAGATGGAATTAAATCAAATTTTTTAATAACCTTTAAAGTCTTATTTTTTGAAATAAACTTTTTTCTATCTGTGAGATTTTTGAAAGTAATGATAACTTTCTGTTTTTTTGATTGGTCTTCAAGTTTTTCAATGAAAGGAGTATAAATTTTTTGATATTTCATTTCAATCCCTATTACCTAACTTTAATTAAACTTAAATTCGTTTAAAGTTTCATCAACTGTATAATTCTCGTGTACTAATTTACTGATGGCACTAACCATTTTTGTAGGATCTTCAGATTGAAAAATATTTCTTCCGAATGCTACTCCTGATCCTCCTGCTTGAAGAGAATCATAAACCATTTGAAATAAATCGGGGATAGTATCCATTTTAGGTCCACCCGCAATAATTACAGGAATATGACTAACACCATTCACAATCTCTTTAAAAGAATCAATATCTCCTGTATAGTTTGTTTTAACAATATCTGCTCCTAATTCTACACCTGCTCTCACTGCTATATTTACAACCTCAGGATCATTCTCATCAGTAATTTTTTTACCTCTAGGATACATCATCGCTAATAATGGAACTCCCCATTCTCGTGCTTTTTCTACTACTGTACTCGCATCTTTCAACATCTCTGGTTCTTCATCAGCGCCAATATTAATATGAATTGATACTCCATCAGCTCCCATCTTTAGAGCTCTTTCTACTGAACAAACTAAAACTTTCCGATTTGGATCTGGAGCCAAACTCGTAGCACCAGATAAATGTAAAATTAGTCCTATATCTCTTCCATATTTTCTATGCCCTACTCCAATCATACCCGAATGCATTAACACGGCATTTGCTCCACCAAGGGAAACTTTATCAATCACCTCGGCTATATTTTCCAACCCTTTAATGGTTCCCATTGTTAGACCGTGGTCCATAGGAATAATTATTGTTCTTCTGCTTTTACGGTTGATAATCCGTTCAATTCTTATATTTTTTCCGAGGTTCAAATGTAGTACACTTTTTACATTAATTTATTCATTATTAATGAGAACAAACATAAAAATTATATTAATGGAAGCATAAAAAAGATTACTATGGTTTCCTAAGAGTCGTTGCTCTACTCATATCAGATTTATTAGGATAATCTAAATTAAAATGTATACCTCGACTTTCTTTTCGAGATATTGCACTTACTATTATTATTTTAGCAACTGTAGCTAAATTTCGTAATTCTACAAGATTCTTTTCTATTTTAAAATCCCAATCATATTGGTTTATTTAATTCTTATTTCAATATAGTATGAGATTTAATTATATAATTTATTTTTAGTCTTTAGAAATTTATAATAATTTTCTTGAATTTAGACAGAGAAAGTTAT
>CAZRBD010000055.1:0-18149 GCA_964598265.1 uncultured archaeon | reverse complement strand
TTGAGTATACAGGTAACGAACCTTTTGATGGTTCTATAACTTTTGATTTTACAGCTTATTTTGATAGATTTAGAATAGCCAATAATGCAGTTTTATTACAAAACATAAGTTATAATAATAGTGAAATAACTGTAAATATCTCTACAGATATAAATTTAACACAAGAGAATTTTAATATTGATATTAATGCTTTTCCTTATTTTATATTTTCAAATACTAATAATATTGGTTTATTTAAGTCTTATTTCAATATAGTAAGAGATTTAATTATCTAATTTAATTTTATTCTTTAGAAAAATAAAATAATTTTCTTGCAATCAGACCGAGAAATTTACATATTTGATGATGACCATGACGATATTGAGTTTCCTGTAAATGAACAATTACATATTATTAATGACTTCGTACATTTTTTAAATAATCTATACAGCTACGTAAATTTAGAAGAGGTTACTCAATTATTTATTTGTTGGAATCGAGAGTCAGAATATGACGAATCACTATATCTTACATCCAAGATAAATTTACATTATCCAGATATTGAGGTTTTTGTTTGTATATTTGATGAAGAACTAAAAGATTTGGTAGAAAAATATAATGCAAAGACTTTTTCAACTTCTAAAAGAGCATTCAAAATGCTCCATAAAGTAGTCTCAATAGATTCTGCTATTGTAAATAAAGCAGTTAAATAAATAACTTGAATAAGTAATTGGCTTAATATCTCTTTAACCTTAGTCTCAAATTCATTTCTCTTAAGCCTTAAGGTTTTATCTCTATTAATTTCATTTAAGTGTCTCCCAGTAGTGTTAGAATATATATTTTCACTTATGTATGCTTAGAAGAAATGAAACTAATTCTTAAATTATTGGATTCAATTGAATTGCTCTATTTTTCTTACTGGTTTTCCCTTAGAATAATTATCTTTAAATATTTCATTTAACATTATAATAATAATCATGAGTACAGAAAATATTAAAGACCAAATTATCTCGTTTATTAAAACTCTACCAGATGATATAACTTTAGAAGATATTATGTATCATTTATATGCCAGAGAAAAAATATTTCGTGGGATTAAGGATGCTGATGATGGTAAAAAAGTTTCAAATGAAGAAGCTAAAGAGACTATCGAAACATGGTTCGAATCGAATGGAATGAACGTGCGTTAGAAGACCTAAAAGAAATACGTGAGTACATTGCTCGTGATTCACTAAATTACGCAAATCTATTTACTAAAAAGTTCTACGAAGCAGTCCAGAAATTAAACGACTTTCCAAATATTGGGCGAATAGTACCTGAAGTTGATATCTCATCCATTAGAGAAATTATTTTTCAAGTTTTTATTTGAATTATATTAATTTGATAGATTATATTCGATACATTTCATCTTTACAGAATGTTAAATCTAAATTCATTCTATGGTATTTTGAACACTTTATACCTAACTATTTGTAATTATTACCTTACCAAGGTCTTCTTATATAAGAATTTCTCCCTACTTTTTCTTTTTTAGGATGATCTTCATTATAATGAGTTCCCCTACTCTCTTTTCGAGATAATGCACATCTAATCAAAATTTCAGCAACCATAGATAAATTTCTAAGTTCTACGAGATCTTTAACGATTTTATAATTTCGATAATAATTATCAATCTCTTCTGAGAATATATTCATTCTTTTAAAGGCTTTTTTTAATCTCATATCCGATCTGACAATTCCTACAAAGTTTTGCATCACCATTCTAATTTCATCCCAGTTCTGAGATATAACAACTGCTTCAGTAGAAGGTACCGCACTTCCCGGTTCCCATCCTGGAAATTCTTTAACCTTTAAGCTGTGTGTTTTATTTGCTAAAGTGTTGGCACATTCATATGCGGTAACCAACCCCTCAAGTAATGAGTTACTAGCTAACCTATTGGCCCCATGTAAACCTGTACATGCGGATTCTCCTAAAACAAATAAGTTTTTTACTCCCGTTGTTCCATCTATTTCTGCTTTAACTCCACCGCAACAGTAATGTGCAGAAGGAACGACAGGAATAGGTTCTTTAGTTATATCGATATTAAACTTCAAACAATTCTCATAAATCCCAGGAAAGTGACTTTTAACGAAAGAAGGATCTTTTTTTGAAGCGATATCTAGTAATACATAATCGTCCCCAGATTTCTTTAATTCCGCATCAATTGCTCTTGAGACAATATCACGCGGTGCTAATTCCTTAGAAGGATGGTAATTTTGCATGAACTCCTTCCCATTTATATTTCTTAAAACAGCACCCTCACCTCTCATGGCTTCAGAGATCAAAAAAGATTTAGCATAGGGATGATACAAACATGTAGGATGAAATTGATAAAATTCCATGTTCACGATTGTAGCTCCAGCACGATATGCCATAGCTATTCCATCTCCAGAGGCAATATCAGGATTTGTTGTGTAAAGATAAATTTTACCGGCTCCCCCGGTAGCGAGTATCGTAGATTTTGCTGTAATATTGTGAATTTCTCCACTGTGCTGGTCTAATACATAGGCTCCATAGCATTTAAAATTTTCTGCATATAAATTAACTGCGCAGTAAAATTCTTTGATTTTAACATTCGTTAATTTTTTTACTTTATCTATAAGTACTTGTTCAACATTTTGACCAGTTTGATCATTGACATGAAGAATTCTCCGTTCTGTATGTCCTCCTTCTTGTCCTAAGTCGTATTGTCCATTTTCATTTTGTGTGAAATTAACACCTAATTCAATTAAAGTCTTTAACCTATCCGGGGCTCGAGAAACAATCTTTCTTACGACACTTTCATCACATAATCCATCTCCAGCAACCAAAGTATCTTGAATGTGTTTTTCAAAATTATCATTAGGATTCCATACACAAGCGATTCCTCCCTGAGCATGAAACGTACTACTGTCTTGTAAGCGCTCTTTAGTAATCAATAAAATTTCTTTATCTGGAGCTAAACGAGAAATATTTAATGTGAGAAAAAGTCCAGAGATTCCACTTCCGATTATAAGAAAATCTGTTTTAAGCTTCAATGAAGATATTCGTATTTTTCCTAGTAAAATTTAAAGTTATAATTAAATACCAATTATGAAATTAAAGTTTTATTCCTATTTTGGATTAATCTTCTACTTTTTAAGAGGAGAATGGGCAAAGCTAAAATGATTTCATTTTCTTTCTTAAATTATTAATATTTTGTTTAATTACCTCAGCGTACTGATTTTGTTCCAATTGTGTGAAAATTACTAAACTATCTTCAAAACTTATAATTGATTTTCTATATTCATTGAGTAATTCGTAAATCCTTCCTATATTATAGAGGTCACTCGCTTTTCCCATTAAATCTTCCGTATCATCATCGATTTGAAAGGCTTTTTGATATGCATTTAATGCTTTGCTATAATTTTCAATTTTCTCATAAATCTTTCCAATATTACTAAAACTTGCCGCTTTATTAGAGAATTCTTCTAATTCTCCGAATATTAAAATAGCTTCCTCATATTTATCAAGCGCGGCCCAATGATCTCCTTGAATCATATTAATAGCTCCAATTTTGGTTATTAACATAGCTTTTTTTGAAAGATCCCCCAAATTCTCCGCAATACTTAAAGCTTCTACGTAAGATTCTGCTGCTAAATCATATTTTGCCTGTGTGTTATAAATCGTACCAATATTGTTGAGATAAATCACTTTCATTAAAGGATCACCTAATCTTTCTTCCAGATGAAGAGCTTCCTGATATTTCTCTAAAGCGCTATCAAGGTTCCCACGGGCTAAATATAATGAACCTATATTATTTAAGCATCCCGCTTTTTTTGAGAGATCTCCCAATTGTTCTGCGATACTAACTGTTTTATTGTATTGATTCAAAGCATCATCAAATTTTCCAGTTTCATGGTAAATCCGACCAATATTATTTTCTAGGATAATTTTTCCATATAAATCCCCTAATAGTTCAGCTATTTTTAAAGCTTCTGTAAATTGTTCTAAAGCAGGTTCATATTCTTGTTTTGTACTATGAATCATACCAATATTGTTAAGAATCGCAGTTTTTTGACTAAGATCCCCAATTTCTTGAACTATTTTTAGACTTTCCTTATACTTTTCTAAAGCTTGATTTAAATCCCCTCTTATTTCATGAACTCTCCCAATATTATTAAGATTGATGACTTTCCCCAAAAAATCACCGATTTCCTTAGCGATTTCTAGGGCTTTGTTATAATTGTCTATAGCTTCATCATAATTGCCCCATATTAAATAAATACCCCCAATATTATTGAGTGCTGCTGCTTTACTAGCAAAATCATTTAAATTGTCATCAATTTGTAAGGCTTCTTTATAATGTGTTATAGCTTTATTATAGTTCCCTGATATCTGATTTATCAACCCTATAAAATTCAGAAAATATGATTTTGCTGGAAGATCATTAATCTCATTTGCCAATGCAAGGCTATTTTCTGAACATCTTTTAGTAGACTCTAATTGTTTCAAGAAATAAAATAGTTGGGTCGCTAATTTATATTTTTGAATTAGATTTATATTTTCATATAATGGTTTAATCCATTCAGAAAATAATGGAATGTGCATTTCAGAACTAAATAAATTTAACTCGCTAATTGAAACATGAGGGAGAAAAATAGGCCATAAAACGGTCTCTATGAAATTCCCGGTGTGAGTTTTAATTAGAATTGCATCAATTTCCTCCGTTGAAGAAATATCCATTAAGAATTTTTCAATATATGGCAAATCCTTTTTGGAATTCTTATAAGATTTAAGTTTTTTAATCTCTAGTTTATGTCGAGTTGAATGTTCAACCCAAATTATTCTTCTGAGAAAGGGTAACTCCTTTAATGTCGGACCAATATCAAAATCATCGTTTCCTGAATACCCCATAACTACTAAAGTTCTTTGTTTCATAAGGTTATAAATCGCAGGTTTTTTATAGGGTTCAATCGCAAAAGTCTCCCCCTCTTCTCTTTCTTTTCCTAAAGCACTAATTGTTGTGATAAGAGAATCACTTGTATCTTTATTTGTAACAATATTCCGTTTAGATCCATGAATCTTATATATAGAATACTTATTGTTGTCAATTAATCTCTTAGGCTCTTGGTAAAATATGAAATCTTCTTTAGTAATTATAGGAATGATGTCTTCATGCCATTTTTTTTCAAGAGTTCGCATTAAAGCATGCTCAATCAAGTAGTCAAAATTTGTTGTTATTACATAATTACCACGGATAATGGAATTTGCTAAGAAATAATGAATTAAGTTTGGTTCAGTAATCAGTTCTAAATAATCTAAAAACCTTAAATCCTCGTCGATTTCAATCTTAATTTTCTCTACTACTAATTCAAATCTTAATTTATCAAGAGCAAGCAAATTTGCTACTTCTTCCGGAGGAGCAGAAAGTTCTAATAGATTTCTCACTATTTCTATAGCTGATGGGACATTTGATGGTTTGTCCATTGAAACACCTGCTCCGACTAAAAAAGTATAAGAGGACTTCGGAGAAAAAATTGAGGTTATATTCTCATCAAACTCTTTAAATTCTATTTTATCTTCCATTCTTAGTTCCTAAAAGGTAGGATGTTGTGGTTATTTCTATTTTTTGATTCTCTTAAAGTTATGAATCATAATTCTTTTTTGAAAAAAACATTTATGGTTATGTAAAGAGTGAGAGGATTAAAAAATGTCCAAGATAGGGAAAGTGTTATTTTTTTGTGCGGGAAATACTTGTAGGAGTCCTTTCGCAGAGTTTTATGCGAAAATGTTAAAGAAAACAACATTTAAAGAAGAATTAAAAGATGTATACTTCGATTCAGCCGGTATTTATCATTACTATGAGATAGTTCAACCTGGAACCGTAAACTACTTAAAATCTAAGGGTATAGAGATAATTAATTTTGATACAAAACTAATCAATGCATCCTTATTAGAAAAGCAAGATTTAATCTTGGGATTTGAACAGAAACACCACATAAATAAACTAAGGAGAAAATTTAAAAATGTGAAGGATATTAATACAAAATCATTTCTATTATTAGAATTTGCTGGACAAAACCAAGATTTAGAAATTGAAGATCCATTTTATTTATCACAAGAAGAATATAATATAATTTTAAGAAGAATTGAGAAAGGAGTAGTCAGTATAATTCAAAAAATTATTGATATAAATTGTTCATAAATTTTCTGTGAATTAACTAAAAATCGTTCAGGAATCCCTTTATTTTTTATTTTATAATTATAGATTTTGTAGGTATAAGACGATTTAAGTTTACTCGAAAGCTTTTAACTTCTTTTGTGATATTTCAATAAACATATCTTTAATAGATTGCTTATCCATTAAGTGTCTATGATATTGGTTCTCTATGTAAACTTTTTATTTAAATTTATGTCAAAAATTCTCCATAAATTTTATTTACTTTATGAATCTTTTAATAAATGTAAATATGGTAAATAAACTCAAGCAAGTTCTCTTTATATGTTACGGTAATACGGCTCGTTCGCCCGCGGCTGAATTTTTGGCGAAGGAACTGAAAAAAAAATACAAAGACGAGCTTCAAGACGTTGTATTTGAAAGTGCTGGTTTTATTAATGCTTTTTCCTTCATACAACCAGAATCACGCCAATATTTAGATTCTAAGGGCATAGATCACTCTGATTTTAGACCTCAAACAATAAACAAAGAATTGTTAGAAAGACAAGATTTAATTCTCACCATGGAAAAGTCCCACTCTCTTGAAATCATCAGGAATTTTGATAATATTGAAAATATCGAGAATAAAACTTTCACACTGAAAGAATATAATGGAGAAACTGATGTTATAGATATTATTGATCCTTATTATACTTCAAATAAAACTTACAAGAAAGTCCTTAAAATTATTGATGTACATGTGGAAAAGGCTATAAAAAAAATCATAGAAATTAACAATTCGGAATAATTCCCTATCTATTACTTTATATTGGGATCCTCATTTTCTATTAAAAAAAATATAAATATTACTTCCGCGGTTATAATTTTAATGGATAAATTGATGATAAATAATTCTTTTATTGAGATTTTTATCGGGGATCTTAGTAATACTGAATATGATGCTGTTGTGATCCCAACAAACAGTAGACTTCTACCAAGTGGAGAATTAAGATGCAAAATTTTAAGGAAGGCCGGTTCTAAGGTTCAACTTGAATGTAATGAGATTATAAATAGAATTTCTCAGGTGTCTGTTGGTGATTCTGTAATGACAACTGGAGGAGATTATAGCCAGTATTTAATCCATGCTAATGGACCACGTTTGGGTCAGGTGAAAGAAGGTCAAAAATTAATGCAAGCAACTTGGAATTCACTAAAATTAGCTGATGCGAAAAACTTAACATCTATAGTTTTTCCACCTATTTCTAAAGAGATGAGAGGTTTTACTACTAAATTTTGTGCTAAAGTTATGCTCATTTCTATTAAAAAATATCTCACTGAAAATAATACAAACCTAAGAAATGTTTCAATTTGCGTAGAAACTCAACAAGATTTTGAAATTTTTGGGAAATTATTAGCTGAATTGGCTTCATAGGCATCATTCTATAATATCAAGGATTATTTCTTTTTGAATAAAAAACTATTTTTAAACTAGAGCTTTTTATAGAAGTAGAACCTTATTAATTATCACTAACCGTATAACTTAGGGGATGTTAGTGGAAGTAGAAAAAATAAATGATAAAATTCATAATGAAGTTTCAAATATAGATTCATTTAAGGGACTTGAGATTATCTGTGAAGCATTTGTGTATAAGATTCTTAAAGTCTTCGGGGAAAATAGTTTACTTTCAATCTTATATCAAGTAGGTGCTGGACCTGGGGAAGTAATCGCAGATAAAATAAAGGAAATTTATAATAGAGACGAATTTGAAGTATTAGAACTCTTTGAAATTTTATTGAACGAATTAAAAGAGTTATATTCTATAAAGATTAGAGAAATTCAAGAAGAACCTGATAGAATTCGTATTATTATTGAAAATCGTTGCTATTTAAGAAGCTTAATTGAAGACAGAGAAAAATTGGAATTTGGGACAGCTTTTTGCAGAATTAATAAAGGATATTTTGAAACTGCGATTAATATTTTACTAAAAGATAAGATTAAGAAAATTGAGATAAATTTTATTGAGAATGATGAAGAGAATGAGTTCTGTCTCGAAGAATTAATCTTTACCTTGTGAGTTGGTAACATTATATAACAGTAAAAGGTTCTGATTTAGTGATAATTTCTACCTTGCCATTCCGAATTAAAACATCATTCTCAAGTCTTTGACCTCCTAATCCTTGCTTGTATGCTCCGGGCTCTATTGTAAACACCATTCCGTCTTGAATTGGCTCTTCCTTCCAATGTTTTTTTGAATACTTATCCGTAGGCTTTCGACTTAATAATGGTGAATCGTGTACAGTCAATCCTAAACCATGACCTAAAGAATAAGGCATGAGATAACCACCTTTCTTAAGTATTTGTTCTGCTGTATCATGAATTTTCCATAGGGGTACATCTATTTCAATCATTTCAATTGCAGTTTCATAGGATTTGATCGTAAATTCACGCATTTTATTCTGTTCGTCTGATAATTTGCCGAAACTAATTGGAATTGTAATATCACTATTATATCCCTGAAATTTAACTCCAAAATCGATTAGAGCTAACCCTGGTAAACTAAATCTCTGATCACTAGCAAAAGGATGTTGGTGAATTTCATGAGCTCGTGATGAATTTGCAACAAGAGGTTCAAAAGCTACATCACTACCGACATTATCACCGATCTTTTTTCGCACTAGTAAAGATAAATCTTTTTCTGTACCATCAGGATTATTTATACAGAAATCTTTGATATCATCGATAATTTTATTTCCAATTTTCGCTGCTTTTAATAATTTCTTAATCTCAAATTCTGTTTTGGTTGATCTTAGTTTTTCGAAATATCGCGTTATTTGGATAGGCTCTTCAAAATACTTAATACCGGTTATAATTGCTTTCATTTTTACGATTAATCCATAGGTAGTCTTCGAATGGACCCCGATTGTAATTGAGGATTTTTTCCAGCGATTTTCAAATAAATCCTTCATTGCTAAAGTTGGATTGAAGCTAAAATTAGCAGGATTTATAATTTCATCAACCTCAGAATATTTTTCAGCTAATGGTACGTCCCAAGGTATTAAGATTGTTTCTCCACTTGAATTTATTAATATCGTTGCGTCGGTAGGATGACCAGAAAGATATTGTAAGTTAACATTCCGACTATCTTCATAATCAGTTATCATCAGAACATCAATTTTCTTTTCTTCTAAAAAATTTAAGATAGATTCGAACTTTTCTTCTGTAATTGGTCTCATTATCCCACCAGTGATAAAATAATCTTAATTTATCATTTATATTTATATTTAATATTTTATTTTATTCATTTAATATTTTAATAAGTCGACTTTATTATGTTGGAATTTATTAATTTCGATATTAATTTGGGTAATTGAGTTTGAAGTCTTGACAATTTGATTTCCTTTTTCTTATTTTTTTTATTAAAATTAATAATTAATTATTGATTATCACTATCATCAGTCTATTCTTAATTTTATATTTATAGAAACATAAAAGGTTGATATAAAAATGGTTGAAATAAAAAATGTTGTAGTAGTAGGGGCCGGTCAAATGGGTAATGGGATCGGACAGATGTCACTATTAGCTGGATACAATGTCACTTTGGTTGATATAAAAGATGAATATGTAGATAAAGGTTGGAGTAAAATTGATGAAGGTATGAAAAAGCTTGAATCTAAAGGCGCTCTACCTGAAGGTACAGATGCCACAAGCATAATGGCAAAATGTAAAAAAAGTACCGATCTCGCATCAGCTGTGAAGGATGCCGACATTGTAATTGAAGCTGTCGTTGAAAGAATGGATATAAAAAAAGATGTATTTAAAACATGTGGAGAAAATGCCCCCTCGCATTGCATTCTTGCATCAAATACCTCTACCATGAGTATTACTGAAATGGCTTCGGATTCAGGAAGGCCAGATAAGTGTATTGGTATGCATTTTTTTAACCCAGTTCCATTAATGAGACTTATAGAAGTTATCTATAGCGATCATTCTTCGGATGAGAGTGTAAATATTGGCATTAAATTCGCAGAATCGATACCTTGCCTGCGAGGAGATCGATATATAGCTAAAGTACTTCGAGATAGGCCAGGATTTATATGTAATCGAGTTACAGCTCCAGTTCAGATATATTCTAACTACGTATATGATAGATGCGCTGAAGAAGGAAAATCATGGCAACAACTTGATAATGATTCTCGCGGAGGACCTATGCCCATGACAGTTCTAGCTGACTATGTTGGCATAGACACTATGTATCATGGACAAAATTATTATACCAAAACACTTTCTCCAGACTTTGCTCCTGGTAAAGTAATAACTAAAATGTTTAATGAGGGAACATTTGGAGCAAAAACAGGTCAAGGATTTAATGATTGGTCTAAAGGAAGACCTCAGGCAGATAAAAGTGTAGGGAAGGCAAGAATTTACAAACTCAAGTATCCAATAGCGATTATGGTGAATGAAGCTTGTCGAGTTTTAGAAGAAAAGGTAACAGATAGTTGGGAAGTAATTGATAAAACTATGATGGCTGGGATGAATATGCCAGGACCAATGGCTCCAAACGTGAATACTTACGAAAGACAAATTGAAGTTTTAAACGATCTTGTTGAATTAACAGGAAAGGAATATTTCAAGCCTTGTGAGCTACTGAAATCTGGTAAATGGGTTGACATGAAATAATAAATAAGAAGTTCTCAATTTTCTTTCTTTTTTTTTAATTAAAAACACGCGCTAAATCGTTCGAAAAATCTTTTAATTCTGATTTCACTTGTTTCCTATCTAAAATTGGACCCAAAATTCTCAAATAGAAATCATTAGAACCGATATTATATCGTGTAATAAATTCTGATTTGTCATCAAAGTGAGATATTTTAGTAATGAAAGTTGTTTTTTTTTCAGCGAGTTTTTGTATTAAAACTAAATCTTCATTCACTTTACTCGTAATAAGTTCTAAATAATCTTTAGGGTTAAGAATTTCCTCGAAATAATCTGAAACGATTAATCCTGAATCTGTATACAATACAGCGTAGAGACTGTTGAGGTTTTTTACAATTCTTTGCAAAATCGTTGTCATATTATTGAGTTTCAACAATTTATTCAGAGAATAGGAGACTACTTTTGAGATGGAAGCTAAATCATAGAACGATGTGTTAAAAAACTCGAATTTAAATCCTTCATTTTCAATTATCAGATTCCGTATTTCTTTAACTCGGTTTGAGATTACTTTATCTTCTCTCAGATCTGGATCAAATTTATTCAAGCATATGATTATTTCCTTTTTGAAGTTTAAATCACTATAAATCTTCAAAAGTTCGTTTAAATAATCGATAGAGCTTTCAAATTTAATCCCATCTTGAATATCAATAAAATAATAAAAAAAAGTAGTATCACTAAAATAAATAGGTTTATTTAAGTAATCCTCCCTATAATTATCTTGACCTCCCATATCCCAAAAGTCTATTTCCCAACGGTTTAAAAAATTTAAAGTACTATACTCGATCCTCACGGTTGGGTTTAAATTCTTAATTTCATCGTGGAAATTGTATTTTTGCCTCAGAGCAATTAAAAAGCTAGTTTTACCAGCGTTGTCAAGGCCTGCTAGCACAAATTTAATATTTTTTAAATTACCTTGTGTGATCGTCATACTTCTTTAATAAGCGATTTTTAACCTATTCCAGAAACTTTCTTTTATACAATAAACATCTCAGTTATATTATTTATCTTTAAGCATTTCCTAAATATAAGAAAATTACTTTAAAGGCGAAAACATGATCGGCAAAAAATTTTGAAAATTTTTAATTATAGAAAAAATAATACTAACTGTCTTAAATTAAAAGAAAATTACAAAATAAATTCAAAACTGAAACAAAATAATTGAAGGTGGAAAAAATTGTCAGAAGAAAAGAAATTTGAACATATAATTGTTGAGAAAGTAGAAGAAGGCAACTACGTAGTAATTAGCTTGAACAGACCTGATAAACTAAATGCTCTTCATAACCCACTCCTTAAAGAGGTTGTAGATGTATTAGAATCGATGGAACTAGATTCAAGTATTAGATGTGTAGTTTTAAGAGGAACGAAAGATTTTACAAAGAAACCAGCCTTTTCAGCAGGTGCTGATTTATCAGCAGGAATGGGTGGTGGTATAAAGCCTAATATTGCTGTTCACATGTCTCATGCAATGACTATAAAACATCGATATTATGATTTAATAGAAGATTTTACTAAACCCTTAATCGCTGCTGTAGATGGTTATGCTTTTGGTGGTGGTTGTGAATTAGCTCTTGTATGTGATATCGTAATTGCTACAAAACGCTCCTTTTTTGGATTTCCAGAAATTAAACGAGGTATTTTCCCCGCAAATGGTGGAACTCAGAGAATGGCTTCACGAATAGGATTGAATAGAACTCTAAATATGATCTATTTCGGAGATCGTGTAAGCGCAGAAAAGATGTTTGAATGGGGCTTTGTCAGTTATATAAGTGATGATGGAGAAGAATTTGAAAAGCTGGTACATGAAAGGGCTTCATGGTTAGGAAACGCACCAACTACTAGTTTATATGTAATTAAAAAAGCAGTGAAGTTTGGAACTCAAGTTCCATTAAAAGTTGGTCTCCAATTCGAACAATTTGGGTTTGGACTCAATTCTACAAGCAGTGATGTAATGGAAGGAATAAATGCTTTCCTGAGGAAAAAAGAACCTAAATATACAGGAGGAATGTAAAAACTCAAATTTTTCTTTTTATTGTTTTTTTTTATTCTTTTTTCCATATTTCTTACAATTTTGCTGTAATATATGAATTTTACAATTTCCTTTAACTAGAGTATTAATTAAACTTAGTTAAAAATAAAAAAAATAAGTTTTTCAATTCAATAAAATGATTTTATACATCAAGATTTTCTATAATATTTGCCACACCTTGGCCTAGGCATCTAAATTTTCAATTAGAGTGGCGATCCCCTGTCCGCCTCCAACACAAGCGTTCGCAACTCCATACGTAGCCTTGTTATCTTTCAAGATTCTCGCCAAAGTTCCCGTTAATCGAATCATTGTTGACCCTAATGGATGTCCTATTGCTGTGGATCCCCCCATGACATTAACTTTTTCTTCGGGAATGTTGAATTTATCCATACAATTTAAGGCAACAATACAAAAAGCTTCATTGATCTCCCAAAAGTCGATATCATCAGCGGTTAAACCGGCAGATGCTAAAGCTTTCTTAGTTGCAGGAACAGGTCCTCTTCCCATAACGGTAGGATCTACACCTGCCCATCCGATGGATACAATTCTTGCCATTGGTTCTAATCCTCTCTTTTTAGCTTCTTCAGATTCCATTAAAACGGCTGCTGTTGCTCCTGCATTTAATGGAGACGAATTTCCCGCTGTGATAACACCTTGATCAGTACCTTCTCTTTGTATATATCCTTCACGACCTCCATTTTTTTCAAAGAAAAATGGTTGTGTTAAACGACGTAATTGTGAAACAGTTTCTAATGTTGATTTTCTTACATTCATATCTCTCTCAATAATCATCTTTTCTTCCACATTTCCTGGAGCATGCCCTTCAATTGGAAAGATTTCACCTTTAAACCAACCACTCTCATGATACTTATTAGCTAAATTATGGCTCCTAACTCCGAATTTATCCATATCCTCCTTAGTGAAAGTTGGGATTTCCTGTTCATATAATTTCTGAGCAGTTAGAAGCATGTTATACACAACCGAGAAATCTAAATCTGGGCGATAATATTCGCTATTTTTATTTGCTACTTTTAAATTCGCATCTGTCCCTTTTCCTCTCACACGCGTCATATGTTCAAATCCAGTACTTAAGAAATATTTAGTATTACCCGTCATTATTTCCATTATTCCGACGTGCATGCCCGCTCCTGCTGACCCACATTGCTTGTCGATAAAGAATGAGGATGTTTCGTAAGGAAAATCTGCTAAAAATAGAGGGCTCCGACCTCCATAAGTCCAGTTCTCTAATACGCCAGTAGCAACGCCCACTGAAACCTCTTCAATATCAGATTTCTCAATACCTTTATCAGCTAACTTTTCATCAAAAAATTTTCTTAATAATTGTGCTAGCAACTCATCTCCTCGTATTTCTCCAAATACATCCCTCTCAGGTTGAGCTGGTCTTGATCGAGAAAATGCTGTACGAGCATAGTCAATTAGCCATACATCTTTCATTTGCAATTTTATATCACTTTTTTAATTATTCTATTTGAAATTAATAAGAAATTGTTCATTAACATTAAGAATTAAGAGTATTATTTTAAAGATTTGAATTTCTAATTACTTAATGAAATTTGGCTTATTTGGAAGTTAAAGGTTTTACTAAGATAAGAGAGGGTAATGGATAGAATTCATAAAACAAGATACGAAATTTCAAAAATCGAAAAGAAATCCTTAAGAAAGCGCAAGAAAAAATAAAAATAGAATAGAAAAAAGATAAAATTTATTGGTTATTTACCTTGGAATTTTGGAACTCGTTTTTGTAAGAAAGCTGAAACACCTTCCCCTACGTCTTTGGATGTAGAGTTGAGTGCATAGCCTAGATATTCGAACTGAAGCCCAACATTTAATCCAGTCTGACTTCCATATTGAATACATTTTTTAATAACAAACAAGCTATTAGTTGCGGCATTTCCTAACCAGGAAGCCTTCTCATGTACAAATTCTTCGAAGTTATCCTCTCCAACTAGAAAAGAGACAAGACCCCACTCATCCATCTGTTCTGTTATGACATGTTCACCAAAATACATCATCCTATTTACTCTCATTTTGCCTAGGTTTCTAATTAAGCGTTGTGTTCCCCCATTTCCAGGGAAAATTCCGCGTTTAATTTCTGGAAATCCAAATATTGAACGTTTTGATGCAATTACAATATCACATACTAAAACTAATTCTAACCCTCCGCCTAAAGCGAATCCATCAACTGCTGCAATTAATGGTTTTGGAAATTCTTCAATTAGATCATAATATTTATGTCTCCTATGCATTGCTCGACTCCGATGCCGAAAATTCCTCTGGTTAAGATCAGCACTATCTCGACTTGATAAATCTGCTCCCGCAGAGAATGCAGGTTTTTTTGTAAAATCTTTTGTGCCTCGAAGAACTACACAACGAACATTTTGATCCACCTCGACAGTTTCTAAAGCTTCCGCAATCTCTCTTAATGTTTGATTTTGAAGAGCATTTAATTTATCTGGTCTAATAATTGATAGAACAGCATAATTGCCTTCTTTAATTTTTTCAATTTTTACATGTTCAAATTTATTTTGTTCTGACATTCTATTTACCCTTTTAATTTTTTTAGCTTTCCAATTATAAATTCTTAAAATTTTAATTTGTATAATTAGAATGAATTATTATGAAAAAGAATTATATATTTTAGTCTTTAAAATTTCAGATTC
The DNA here is from genome assembly GCA_964598265.1 of uncultured archaeon. Classification (GTDB taxonomy): domain Archaea; phylum Asgardarchaeota; class Lokiarchaeia; order Sigyniarchaeales; family SOKP01; genus Loki-b32. The sequence continues at coordinate 2,592 of CAZRBD010000055.1, read as the reverse complement.
TTCGTAGTTTTCAAGTTTGAAAATTATTTTTGTTTTATTCCGAAATTTTTTAATTTTTAATAAATTTTGGATTGTATTAGGAAATTAAAGAATAATATATCGAAAAAAGGTAGATAAAATGTCTGAAACAATAGATTTAAGGTATAAAAAGGCTGCTGGTGTTATAAACTCTGCGGGAAACTTTCCCATGCCCGTAACAACTACATTAATTGATATTCTAAAACGCATAGCGGACGAAGAGGATTTGAATTTTATAATGGCTTTTAAGAAAAAATCATCTCAAACAATGGAGCAGCTTAAAGAAAGCAGTAACCTTTCTGTAGATGAAATCCTCCAAAAAGTTGAAAAATTAGCAAAGAGAGGATTGATTTTTAACCAACCGAGTAGCACAGGATTGATGGTAATTCGTTTATTACCATACGTCAATGTTGGTGTATTTGAATACATGTTTATGAAAGAACTTGAAGTAAATGATGAAAATAGAGAATTAGCTGATTTATTTGAGAAATTGCATAATGAAATAAGGGATACTGTTCAAAAAAATTATGATGGATATGTGTCCGCAATAATGCCGAGATCGATTCCTGTAGACCGTACATTACCTCCTTCCACAGTTGAAATAGTTGTTAATGAAGAGTTAGACGTGCCGGTTGAGAAAATATTACTTGCTCAAAATGTTGAAGAAATTATAAATAAGTTTGAAGACATAGCTGTTGGATATTGTTTTTGTCGACACCATAAAGATTTATTGGGAGAACCATGTAAACAAACGAAAAGCAGAGAAAATTGTTTTACATTCGGTAAGTCAGCTCGCTATACAAGTGAGCAAGGATTTGCTAGGATGATCCCAAAAGAAGAAGCATTACAAATTCTTAGAGAAGCAGAAGAAGCTGGACTTGTTCACAAAGCTTATCATCCTCATTCGAAAACAGATCGCCCCGAAACTAGTATATGCAATTGTTGTAAAGATTGCTGCCCAAACACAAAAGATATTTCAATAGGTGCAGTTATTAACTCAACCAACTATTTGGCTGTGATTAATGAAGATTTATGTACAGGGTGCGGTATTTGTGTAGAAAAATGCCACAATAGTATAATCGAATTAAATGAAAATGATATTGCAGAGAGAATAGAAGAATATTGTATTGGTTGTGGTGTATGTGCTTATTTCTGCCCAGATGAAGCTATATCCTTAATTGAAAAGCCAAGAATTGTAAGAATCCCTCCTCTTCGTCGAAACTAGGCTTTTTAAACTTTTTTTTTATTTTTATCTTTCAGAAAAAATTTATCTGTACCTATACGAGATTCCATTAACTAATTATAGAATGAAAAAAGAAAGTGTTAGATAGAAAGAAAAAGGAAAACTATTGCACTAAGGTTGCTGCGTTCTTGATATCAGTAAAAAATCTAATCCAATTTATGTTTATTACCCATTAATTTAGAGTTTACACTTCTAACATATGGAATTTCTAATAAAATTATAAATAGAGATTATAGTTTTTAGTCAATATGCTAAATCTTAAAATTTTTGAAAGAAATCTTCAGCTTTTAGATGAAATAGGAAGATTCGTTATAATCTTTCTATTTATCTAATTCTACTCCACACCAATCCATAATTGTACTAATTAATATTTCGGTTGTTTTCAGAGTAGAACTAATTGAAACCCTCTCATCAATAGAATGATTATTTTCTGAGGATGGTCCAAACACCACTGTTGGAATATCATGATGGACAAAAAACCGAGTATCCAACCCTGCTGCACCTCCAAAATATACTGGCTCAGTATCTATAAGTTGTCGTATATTTTTATCTAAAAGTTTAACGAAAGGGTGTTCAGGATCCTGTTCATGAGGTTTTGCTTTCCATCCAAACCACTCCACTTTTGGGGAGTGTTCTTTCAACCACACATCTTTATTAGCAGCGTTTAGAATAGTTTTTTCAATTTGATCTATTACCATTTCTCGGGTTTCACCGGGAGGAAAACCAATTCGACATTCGAGGATACACAAAGCTGGTACTGTAGAAGGCCAATCTCCCGCATTTATTACTCCAATGTTAAGAGTTGTTGCTTTTCCCTTCATACTTGGATCTACTTCTGCATATTTATAACTGATTTTTTCTTGTCTATTCTGATTAAGAGTTTTGAGAGCTTCAATGATTGGGATCATTTTAACAATTGCATTCACGCCGAAATGTGCTGTTGCTGCATGAGCCGGGATACCGGTAACAATAACACGAAAATACATAACTCCTGCGCCTGCAATACCAATATTATTATTCGATGGTTCAGTAATTATTGCAGCGTCTACTTTTGGCTGAGTTAAACGTAAATATAAACTCCCTCCTATACCACCATCTTCCTCTTCGATAGTTGTTTCTATATGAACATCTCCCAATAATTCAGTCTGTGTCTCTTTAAGTGCCTGAATAGCAAAGATAATTGATGCAACTCCCGCTTTCATATCTCCTGCACCCCGTCCATATATGAAATCACCCTCTTTCTCACCACCCCAATGATCATGGCTCCAATGTTCAACTGGTTCTGGACTAACTACATCATTGTGTCAATTGAGACAGATATCACAACGATT
>CAZRBD010000054.1:2015-22485 GCA_964598265.1 uncultured archaeon | reverse complement strand
TACGGCTTCAAGTCATATAGAATGTGAAGTGAACTTATTTATTCGTCCAGAGAGTATTGGAATCGTTAAAGACCCTCCAAAAAATACGAGTTATCGGAATACATTTAAAGGCCAAATCGAGAATATTCGTGATCTTGGAAATATTTGTCATGTAATTGTTAAATGTGGATCTGAAAAGTTTTTAACAACAATTACTCAACTTTCAAAGGAGAAATTAGGTTTAGAAAAGGGTATTGAAGTATTTATAAACTTTAAGGCAACCGATATTACTTTGATATAAGATTTTGATAAAATTGAGTAAAGAATTAAAATGAAACCAAATAAATTAATTAAAGAAATAAGAAAATTTTGATAAAAATGTCGTCAAAAATTGGAGTAATCCTCCTTGATCACGGAGAGCCACCTGAATACAACGAGTACACATATAATTCATTTCGTAATTTTGCTCATAGTCTTATCATGATGGGTATGATTCCTAAAGTTGTGTTAAAGGCGAAAAGGGGGACTGTATTGATGGATCGGAACAATATATTTGTCAAAAAACCACAGACGAACCCGGAATTGATAGATGCGTGGCTTCGACCTTATAATGGTCCGGCTGAATTTATTCCAGCTCGTAAGAAAATCTTAAAACTGATTCCAGCCCCACGAGAAGCTCATTACATTCTAAAAAATGAAGGACCAGGAATAAATGAGCCAGACTTCTATCAATTCTACGGTTTTGAAATATACCGTCGCTGGCTTTTAATGAATAATCATTCTCCCTTCTATAAGCAAACACAACCACAAAAAGAAGAAGTTCGACATAGATTAGAAGAGAAATATGGTGATCAGATAATAGTCCGCTGTGCTTACGGTATTGATCCTTTTCCTGAAAAGAAAAAACAAAGCCCTCATCATGTAGCCATGGAGTTAGTGAAATCTGGGTGTAACGGTATTGCTGTAGCTGAACACTTTCATGTTATCTCAGATTCAATGTCAAAATACCATTGCCGACAACACGTATTAGATGGAATTCCTCCCACTGAGACAAAAATCCCTGTCGTTTTCGCTAATCAGATCGGTGGTCATCCAGAATTAGATAAAGGAGTCGTCCTTAAAGTCAAAGATGAGCTTGAATCAATAAAACCTGGCACAGATGTAGCATTTTTCCTTTCTAATCATGGTTTTCCAGTAAATAAAGTTGGTAAGTATGACGCAAAGTCTGATTGTTACCATGAAAATGTTCGTAGAGTATTTCAGAGTGCAAAAAAAGCAATAATGAAAGCTATTGATTGGTCAGGCAGATTTGAAGTTATTCAAGTGTTTGGTCAATTTCTTGAGGAAAAATACAATCCGAGTGGGATAAACACACGACCATTAGATGCACTTAAGAACGTAGCCGATCGTGGATTTCAAAAGGTAATCGATATACCATTCGAATTTCCCGGAGATACGGTAGATGCCTTGATCAAATTACGTCAAGCATATGGAATTGATCCACCATCATGGGATCAAAATTTTGAAACACATTTCGAGCGGGAAGGGATACAAGTCAAGATCTGTTCTGCTTTATTTCATCCAGAGTATCGTATCAAAGCATATTTTGATAGAGCTTGCGAAGCAGTGGAACAGTGTCTAGAAAAAATATCTCAGTGAATTTGTCATTTAATTGTTAATTGTGGATCTGAAAAGTTTTAACAACTATTACTGAACTTTCAAAGGGGAAATTTGGATTGAAAATTTCAACTACTTTTTTTTAAAAATATATATTTTATGATCGGTTTTCTACTAATTTTTTGAAATCTGAATAAAGAGAATTAGTCTAACTCCAGTGTTTAAAGTTAAATTTAGGTTATAATAGACTCACATCACTTCCTTTAGCTTTGGTTAGACTTGATTCATTAGAATTTTTAGATTTATCTTATAATAGGATAAAACAACTTCCTAGAACAATGGGTAATTTTAAATCACTTAAGACACTGATTTTGCAGGGGAATGAATTAACAGAGATTCCAAAATCAATTAAAAAAATAAAAACGTTAAAAAAAATTAATTTGAAGGGAAATGATTTCACATCTGAGCCCCAAACTGTCCGAAAGTTGAAAGATCAGGGAATTGAAGTCTTTATTACCTATCTTTGAATAAAAAGATGATTTTCAAAAGAAATGAAAAAACAAATTCGTTGTCCAAGCTGCAAACAATTAATTCTTTCTAATTACACTCATTACCCATAATTTATGGTTTTGGTGATAAAATTTATGGAGATTGCACAGAACCGATTTTCAAATCAATAATAAAATTCGAATATTTTGAGAATAAGAATTTGTATGCGATAGAATATAACACAAAAACTAAATAACAAGATTTTACACCTTTTTAATTTGTTCTAATTTGTTTGAGCAAAATTAATAAATCAGATACTACTTTTTTCAATAAGAACGATATGTCTTGATAAACACATCGAGAATAATTAGTTTTTTTGCTTTAATGATCGATATTTCAGAAAAAGATACAATTACGAGGATCGCTTCGGCTTCAGGAAGGATAAACCTTAAAGAGGATACTATTAAAAGAATTGAAAATAATCAAGTTAAAAAAGGGGATGTTTTTACCATAGCAAAAGTCGCGGCAATTATTGCTGTAAAAAAAGTACCAGATTTGATACCTTTATGCCATCAGATTCCTATTACTAGTATTAATATAGATTTTAAAATTGAAAACGACACAACTATAAGGGTATTTTGTAAAGTGAAAAGTATAGCTCAAACAGGCGTTGAGATGGAAGCTTTAACCGGGGTTGGAGTTGCTCTCTTAAATATTTGGGATGTAGTTAAAATGTATGAGAAAGACGAGAGAGGGCAATACCCAAAAACTTTAATTTATGATATAAAAGTTGATATGAAAATCAAAGAATTAGATGAGTAACTAATGAAAGATAACAATAATCGAGAAATTAAGCACATCAGGTTCTCTGTTACTTCAAAATGCAATTATAAATGTATCTATTGCGATTCTGAAGGTTTTCTCCCTAAGACTTCAGAGTTATCCGTCGAAGAGATCACAAAATTGTGTAAAATATTGGCAGAAATTCTCAAAGTTAGTAAAATTAAATTTACTGGAGGAGAACCTCTATTAAGAGAAGAAATAGTAGATATTATAAAGACTGTCTCTGATTTACAACTATATAAGGATATATCAATGACTACAAATGGATTCCACTTATATGAAAAATCTGAAGAATTATATAAAGCCGGTTTAAATCGAATAAATGTTTCATTGGGATCGCTTAAGCCAGAAATATATGAAATTATTTACGGTTCAAGAACTTTAGATAAAGTGTTAAAAGGATTACAAAAGGCAAGAGAAGTAGGATTTAATCCAATTAAATTAAATTTTGTGTTAATGAAAGGGCTCAATGAGAGTGAATTAGAAGATTTTATTAAGTTTTGTGGAGAAAATGGATTTATCTTACAATTAATTGAGTTACACGAAGTTTCAGATACGGTAGGAGGGAATGGTGATTTTTATAAAAAATACCACATAGATCTTAAACCTATTATAGAGGATCTCGAAAAGAGAGCTCAAAAGACAGTTATAAGGGGTAGCATGCAAAATCGCAAGGTCTTTACATTATCAAATGGTTCCGTAATAGAAACTATTACTCCCAGTCATGAATTTTGTATGGGGTGTTCCAAATTAAGGGTTGGATGTGATGGAAATCTTTTTGGTTGTTTATATAGATCAGATCTTGGAAGAAATATTAAGGAAGCCCTTCAAAACCATGATTCAATGAATAAATACGAACAAATTGTCAAACATGTTGTTGATTCAAGAGAACCATATTATTAATATATAAAAAAAATGACTGTAGAAATTCTTTATTTTGCCGAAATAAGAGATATAACTGGAAAAGAAAAGGAGAAATTTGATGATCTCCAGAATTTAGAAGAACTCTTACAATTATTGTTTAAGAAATATAACACCCTTAAACCCTTTTTGAGGGATGAAAAATCTCAAAAAATTCATAATATAATTTCAGTAATAATTAATAATCAGCCCATTCATGAGAGGGATCCCTCCTTAATCCAATTAAAAGACGGAGATACTGTAGCATTCTTATTACCTGTGTCAGGTGGCTAGCTATAATTAATACAAGTGATAAGACTCGCAATATTTCTGGTATTTATAAGAAAGAAGAAATAACTTTAGATAAGCTCATCTCCTCAGTAAGGGATAATCCTAACATTTCGACAGCAGGATCAATTCATACATTTACGGGAATTGTAAGAAACAATTCAATAGAAGGCAAACCGGTAATTAGTATGAAGATTGATGCGTATGATGATTTAGCAAATAAAAACATCGAAAAAATATGTGAAGAGTTAAAAAAAGAAGCAGGCATAATTGATGTTATAATTGCTCATTTAAAAGGAGACTTTGAAATTTCCGATGATCTCGTCTATGTCGTTGTAGCATCCGCACATAGAAAGGAAGGCTTCGAAGTCATAAAGATGGCAGTCGAGAGGTATAAAAAAAAAATAGAAGTGTGGAAACGCGAAAATTTCAAAGATGGAACATCAGAATGGATTCATTAAAATTGGTCTTATTAAGATTAAAAAATAAATCATGAATAAATTATAATTAAATTAAAAAATTACTGATTCAGGCATGAAATTTCTAAAAACCATTAGCGTAACCGAATTTAAGAATATTCTTGAATCAATTCCAAAATTAAATTTTGAAGAAGAAGTCATTACGCTCGAAGAAAGTTATAACAGGATTCTCTCTCGAGGTATTATTAGTAATATCGATGTCCCACACTTCCGTAAATCAAAAATGGATGGATATGCTATAATTGCCGAAGATTCTTTTGGCGCAGATGAAGATAATTTAATTGATTTTGAATTAATAGAGACAATTCAAGCCGGAGAAGCACCGCAAAAAAGTTTAAAGGAGGGAAAGTGTTCTTATGTTGCTACCGGAGCAGCTGTCCCGTTTAACGCGACTGGAGTTGTAATGGTTGAATTCACTGAAAAACAAGGAAACAATGTTTCAATTTCTAAAGCTGTTACTCCTGGAACTTATATAATTGAGATTGGACATGATATAAAAAAAGATACTCGAATTATAGAAAAAGATTCGTTAATTGATCTAGCGACCATTGGAATTATGTCATCTTGTGGAATTAATGAATTATGGGTTTATAAACGTCCTCTAATTTCTCTAATGAGCACTGGAAATGAACTAGTTAGTCAAGACACGCAAGAATTAGAAATTGGAAAAATTTACGATATAAATTCTATAGTTTTAAAAAAAGCCATAGAAAATACAGGCGGTCAAGTTAAATTTTTAGGTGTTATTAAGGATAATTTTGTAGAATTAAAAAGCGCCATTGATAATGCCTTACAGATCAGTGATATTGTTATATTATCTGGAGGTACATCTAAAGGTCAAGGAGATTTAGCTCCCCAAATTTTAGATAAATATAATGATCTCGAAATCCTTGTGCATGGTGTAAAAATTAAACCTGGTAAACCAATAATTTTTGCAAAGAAGAAAGACAAACTAATATTTATATTGCCGGGGTATCCTACATCTGCTTTAAGTTGCTTCTATGTATTTATTGATAATTTTTTGAGGAAAATGTCTGGTTTTCCATTTAGAGAGAAATTTTCAAAGAACATGGAAATTGGTGAAAGGATATATAGTACAGTTGGGCGGTACGAGTTTAAAGCAGTTAAAATTAAAGAAGAGGCTGGAGTTAAGAAATTATTTCCAATTAAAACTGGATCAGAGGCAATAAGTACGATGTTTTATGCAGATGGTTATATTGAAATTGATGAGCTGGAATCAATACTAGAAAAAGGAGATCAAAGAAGAGTCTATTTCTTCTAATAAACATGTAATGAAAATTAAAAGTGATTAATATGCAAAAGGATATGAAAGTTCATGAGGAGCATAAAAGCAAGGCCCCAAAAGAAATTAATTTTGCCCTTGTGGTGGTAAGTACAAGCCGATATAAAGAACTTAATTCCAATAAAGAAACTTCGGATAAAACAATCCCTTTAGTGAAAAAAGTATTAAATAAAGAAACTTCAATAACTTTATTGTCAACTGAAATCATTCCTGATTCAGAGGAGCATTTAAATAATATTTTAACAAAATTAATGAAAGAGAAGGCACTGGATGCAATTATCTTTAGTGGTGGTACAGGCTTAACCTTGAAAGATATAACCTTTGAAACTATAGAGCCCCGGCTCGAGAAAATATTCAGTGGTTTTGGTGAAATATTCAGAAATCTCTCATACAATGAGATTGGCTCAGCTGCTATGTTATCAAGAGCGGTGGCTGGTATTTTAAGAAGTAAAGAGAAAAGTAAAGTTGTTTTTTTAGTCCCCGGCTCTCCGAAAGCAGTTAAATTGGCTTTAAATGCTCTGATTTTACCTGAAATAGGCCATATTCTCTATATGATCAATAAAAAAGAGTGATTGAATTTGGAAAGGCTTAGAAAAATTGGATTTTCTAAATTAACCTCATTAGAAGAGGCATTAACAAAATTATTTTCTAGAATACAACCGAATACGACTGAGGAAGTAGAAGTTGTCAAAGCCTTAAATAGAGTCTTGGGAGATGATATTATAAGTCAAATGAATATACCTCCCTTTAATCGTTCTGCAATGGACGGTTATGCATTAATTGCTGAAGATACGTTTGGAGCTTCACCCAATAACCCTAAAAAGATTAAACTTATTGGTTCTATCGAAATCGGTGAAAAAGCTAATTTAACCCTTAAACGAGGTGAAGGTATTCGAATTTCTACTGGTGCCCCAACTCCTATAGGAGCAAATGCAGTAATCAAAATAGAGGATACTGAAATTAAAAATGCAGAAATTAGTCTTTATACAGCACTAGTTCCAAAGAAAAATATCTCCTATGCGGGTGAAGATATTAGCCAAGGGACCCAGATCTTAAATAAGGGTATTGTTTTAAAGGCGGAACATATAGCTCTTATCTCTTCATTAGGTTTAAGAACGATTAATGTAACTGTGAGACCAAGGGTTAGTGTTTTTGCTTCGGGAGATGAATTAATTGAACCTGGTAATACTATTGAACCAGGAAAGATCTATAATTCAAACACTCCAATGATTTCTAGTTTAGTCAAAATTTACGGTGGAGCTCTAGTTAGAGGAGAAACTGTAGAAGATAATAAAGAAACTATAAAAAAAAAGTTAATTGAATCAGAAGATGATTCACAAGTAATAGTATTTACTGGAGGTACTTCTGTAGGAACAAAAGATTACTTACCTGATATTATTCATGAATACGGCGATGTTCTTGTCCATGGTATAGCTATGAGACCAGGATCACCTGTTTTAATAGGATTATTAAACCAAACGTTAATTTTTTGTCTACCGGGTACTCCAGTAGCAGCTTATATATGTTTTTTGCAAATTGTTGGTCCTACAATCAAGAAGATTTTGGGTTGTACTAATTGCGATCCAAGAACAAAAGTCATTGCTCACATAAAAAAGGACGTACCTGTTTCAAGCTTAGGATTTCTTCATCATTTACGTGTCAAAATTGAGATTATAGAAAATCAGATATTAGCAAATCCCGTCAAATTAAAAGGATCTGGAGTAATAAGTTCTCTCACGGAATCTGATGGAATAGTAGAAATTCTTCCGCATCAAGAAGGATTGAAAAAAGGGGAAAAAGTTATTGTGAAACTTTTTCCAAAGTAAAGGAAAATTTAAATTTCCATTAAACCGTCCCAAGCTGCCCGTTCCTTATCAAAAAGTGCTTTCTCTACTTTACATTCTTCTCCAAAAATCATTGTTTCACGCGATTCAATATCATAAGCAGGCCAATTTGGAAGATTTCCGTGGTTTGGATTACCTGATTTCGCAAAATTAATCCAAGCATCCATCATCTTTTCAGATAACTCTTTGGGCGCGCCCTTTACAAATTCTTTTAATGTTGGAGAATTTAAAGTCCCAAAAGCGAATGATATCTCGAGCGAATGACATGCTCCTAAAATCCCATTTAATCCAGATGAAGGCCAAGTAAACATATAATTGAAAGTGTTAGGCTGATGAGGTTTCTGAGCCTCTAGTAGGCGTATTGTAGGAATACGGAATGCAAAATCTGTAATGACCGCTATAAAGATTTCGAATGGTTCTGTGGAATACTTACCGTTTCTTGCTTCTTTATATGTCTTTATTATTTCTTCACTTTTTTCTTTTTCTATCCCTAACATGCCTAAAAAACCTACTAATAATTTTTCAATATCACCTTCAATCATCGATTTCATAGGTTCAATTGCCACAAATAATTTAAATTCATCAAGGTTGGTGCCAATCATGAAATCAATATTAGCACACTCTCCGTTTAGAAAGGCTTTTAGTGGATGTTTTGGGAATGTATCTCCAATGATTAAAGGTCTTAAGGCCATAATATCCGTAGATTCTGAAGCAGTAACCTGATTTTGTGCATCAATGATTTTTTCCGGTGGAACTTCTCGTAAAGAATCAATATCACCTGGTTTAACGTGGAGTTTACGCAATATCTTCTTAGACGTTTTATTACTCACATTTGTATCAATAATAGGAGCACTCTGGGCAATAACTCTGCGAAAAAGACCCTTTGCTTTTAACATTGTACATAAAGCAAGTACGGAATATCCTCCCGCAGATTCTCCAAAAATAGTAATATTCGCAGGATCACCGCCAAAAGACCCGATATTCTCATTTACCCATTTTAGAGCCATTATTTGATCTTGAGAGCCTACGTTCGGTGGTATACCCTTACTATACAAGAAACCAAAAGATCCGAGTCTATAATTAATCGTGACGATTACGATATCACCTCTAAGAGCTAAAGCTGATCCATCATACGTTGGATCCGTCCCGCCTCCAAACATGAAAGCACCTCCATGAATCCAAAACATTACTGGGCGTTTTCCACTGTCTGCTGTTGGAGTCCAAATGTTAAGCGATAAGCAATCTTCACTCTCGGGTTCAAGCTTACCGAGATATTCTTCAAGCTCAGAATGTCCTTGAATTGAACAAGGTCCATATTCAGTGGTATTAAGTACTCCATCCCACGATTGTTTAACGATAGGCGGAGAAAAACGTAATTTCCCAAGCGGCGGTTCTGCAAATGGAATTCCCTTAAAAATTTCCAAGCCTTCTTCTTTATACCCTTGGATTTTTCCGGTTTTAGTTTCAATAATATTTGATTTTTCCATAAATAGTATTTTTGTTTCAAGGTTTAAAAACCTTTAATCTGGTCGATACAGCAAAATAAATTTCAATTAAGAGTAAAAAAAAAGAATTGTTAATTGTTCTTCTCTTTATGTTTTATTGTTAAGCCTTTTCACCCAATTCTTCTAAAAAAATATTTAAGTTTAGTTTTTTAGTTCGAAATTTTTGAAAGTTCACATAAATCTCTATAATTTTAGGAGAAAAACCTTTTAATATTAGATAACCCTAACGTTTATATACGAATAATAATAGGTTTATCATGATAACTTATAAAAAATAAATTTAAAAGATGATTTTTTTGTCAATTGTAGATCTAATGGTTCCAATTTTTCTGGCGTTTCGAGAAGGTTTAGAAGCAATATTAGTAATAGTTATAATACTATTATATTTAAAAAATACAAATCAGCGATTTTATTATAAATATGTCTTTATTGGAGGTATTCTTGCTATCCTTTCAAGTATTCTTTTTGCGATTGTATTTAACGCTTTGTTTGGAGGGTTTTCTGGCACAGCAGAGCAAATTTTTGAAGGTATAGCTTTCATTATTTCGGGAATTTTTGTAGTGACTCTAGTGTTATGGATGAGTAAGGAGGGACCTAAGATGAAGAAACATTTGGAAAGTAAGGTTGAATCTTCGATCCAATCAGGAAAAGTTTTATCAATAGGGATTCTTACATACATAATTATTATTCGAGAAGGTATCGAATTAGTGCTTCTATTGACGGGGGCAACCTCTGTTGGTTCTCTGAATCAGGTAGACGTCATATTAGGCTCTTTAATTGGTCTTGGTATTTCAGTTGGAATAGGATTGCTAATTTATTATGGGGTGAAAAACATTAATCTATCGAAGTTCTTTAAAATAACCAATGTCATTCTTATCTTATTTGTTGCTGGCTTAATTACATATGGAATTCATGAGTTAATAGAAGCTGGAGTAGTAAATCCAATCATCCCAGAAGTATGGAATATTAAACATATATTACCTGAAAAATTTCCTGATGGTAATCCATTAACCCCAGAATGGCTTGAAATTGTTGGATCGATGTTAAAAGCGCTATTTGGTTATAATGCGAATCCTTCCTTGCTGGAATTAATAATTTATCCAAGTATTCTAATATCAATCGGTATAATTTCATTGAAATTATGGAAACGTACTAGTAATATCGTTCTTATGGAATTAGAGGAAGAAAATCAACCTAAGCTTACTCTCGAATAATTTTTTTTTCTATTTTTTTTTTTTAACAGATTTAATTTTATTAACTTTAGATAGTAATATAAAATTTTTTTAGAAATGCTTAACTCTAAAACTTATGGTTGATACAACCGTAGTTGTAAAAGAAATACAAGAGAAAAATAAAATAATTGGAAGATCGGAAGAACTTAGACAAATTATTTTAGGAAATACAGTAGGGAAGAATATATTATTAGAAGGTGATGTGGGGACCGGAAAGACCACCCTTGCTAAAGCCGTTTCTTCATACTTAACCTCAAATTTTTATCGTGTTGATTGCAGTGAGGAACTACTCCCGCATAATCTTGTGGGTTATTTTGATCCTCCCCTCGTAATAGCAAAAGGATATGTTGAAGATTCCTATAGATTTGGGCCACTTGCTTTAGCTATGATAGATGGAGGATGTTTATTCATAAATGAAATTAATAGAATGCCAGAAAATACACAAAATTCATTATTGACTGCGTTAGATGAAGGTATTCTAGAAATTCCTAAATTAAAAACAATAAAAGCCCACGAAGGATTTTTTGTTATAGCTACCCAAAATCCTGCCGCTCACGTTGGGGTAACGGTTCTTGGCGAGGCATTGAAAGACAGATTCATCTGGATCAATTTAACATATCAAAGTCCTGAAGAAGAAATACTAATTATTAAACAAGAAGCTCAACTGAGCGATGGAAACACTGACAAAATTGTAACTATTTCTCAAAAGATAATTGAAATAACTCGAATTAATACATCAATACGTAGGGGGAGTTCCATACGTGGGGCAATTGACTTAGCTACTTTAATAAATCAATACCAAAATAGCGATAGTTCTAAAAATTGGGTTGAAGCTGCTGTCATGGCTCTATACAATAAAATTGAACTTGAAGATGGACACAGTCAATCAAAAAAAGATATAATTACTAGTATTGTATTGGCAGTATTAAATAAATCGGATTTTCAATAATCGATGATTTCTCTGAGGAAGATACCGAAGAGATTGAGAAAAGGCTGCATGTACGACATGTGGATCGCCCACACGATAAAGAAATTTTAACCTACGAAATAATTAGAAAGAAGAAAAAGAAACCTGATTATTACAAGCAACTCGCTAACACATTGGATTATAAGCAAATAAAAGAATTAACATATTTAGCAATTAAACATAAAAACTTAGAGGCATTAATGGGTTTACTCAAAGTTAATGTCTATGCTGCAGCATCTGTTTTAGATACTGAAGAAGGAGTCAAATTTTTTGCTGAGAAGGCAAAGGATTCCGGAGAATTTATGCCGGAAATATATTTTTTCATAAGACGTCCTATTTCTGAGAAATATAAATCTATCTTCAGAAGACTAGCACGCCAAAGCATTATTAAACTTTCACTTAAAATTACTAGTAAAGGAATTAGAGGCCAATTCAAAAGAACTGTACCATTTTATCAAATGGGAGTACCAGAATTCAGTTTGGATGAAACTATCCAACATAATCCATTAAAAATATATAATAATAACTTAAATTATCAAGATATTTATGGAATTGAACGAAAACGTCAAAAAAGAAAAGTTATTTTGATATTAGATACTAGTGGGAGTATGTATGGTCGATTATTAGTAAATGCTGCCCTGACAACCTCAGTCTTAGCATATAATATGGAGAAAGAAGATTTTGGGATAATATTGTTTAATTCTACAGCGATGATTTTAAAAAAAATTAATCAAAAAAAACCAATAATTTCGATTATTGATGATATCTTGGATTCTGAAGCAGTCGGATTCACCAATATATATCTGGGATTAGAAAAAGGGTTAAAAGAGTTAAATAAAATCAGAGAAATTAAGAAAAATCCATTCGCTATTCTTATCACTGATGGAAATTATAATCGTGGTGAGAATCCTATTAATCTCGCGAAAAAATTTCCAAAATTACACGTTATTGCAATGCCAGCGGATAATGATGCCGATCAGGGCATTCGTACTTGTAGAGAAATAGCTCAAGCGGGCAGAGGAAAATTCTATCCTATCAATGAATATAAAGAAATTCCCCGAGCCTTAATAAATTTATTAACTCAAACTTAATCCAGTGATAGCCTAAAGAAGTGTTTATTCACATTCATCTTACATATAAATTAATAACATAGTTCAAATTAAAATAATTAGTGTTGTAGAATAAATTAAAAAATTTAAAAGTGGTAAAATAAATTTCGCAAATTTAAAAATTGGAAGAGATGCAACATTTATTCCTCCTTTCAAGAGTAACTTAAATACAATTAAGTCCTATGAAAAAAATGGGTATGGTTGAAACAATGGAATTTAACTATAGAAAAGTATCAGAAAAGGATAGAGATCTTCTGGAGACAATGTATGTTTCTGATGTAGAAAAGAATCAAAAAAGAGCCGAACAGTTTGCTAATGACCTCATTTTTAGATTAAGAACTATCATTTGTATTAGTGGTGATAAAGTTCTTGGAACTGTTTCATGGGATCGCCGAGGGGGAACAGATGATGGAGTCATCGAATTAATTGCGCTAGGTGTGAGTAAGGAACATCAAAGAAAGGGCATCGCAAAAGAATTAGTATTAACTCTAATAAATGAAGCAAAAAGATTTTTCTCCAAAGAAGGATATAAATTGAGGATCATTTACCTATTTATGGAAAAGAGTAATAAAATCGCCCAAAATTTCTATAAATATATGGATTTTCATAAAGTTACGGAAATTAAGGGATTTTTACCTCAAGATGATGGTGTTATGTGGATCAAATATATCTAAATCATAAATATTTAGAATTATCTCCCAAAAAAATACCTATTTAGTTATATTGATTGGGATTGAAATGAATTTATTTTTATTTGTAAAATGCAATTATAAAGTCAGAAAAGAAAAAAGAGTATAGTTAATTTAATTTTGTAAATAACGGCTTTTAATTTATTAAGGTGAGGATTTTACAATTAATATAGCAGAAAATGATGATAAACCAAATTATATCTTCAAAATTTGCCTTATTGGTGCCGGAGGCGTAGGAAAAACATGCATGGCTCAAAGATTGTGCTTTAATACTTTTGAAATAAGTACTCAATTGACGGTCGGCATAGATTTTTATACCTATGATATTCCTATTATCGTTAAAGGTGATAAAGCTTTAGTTAGACTAACTATATGGGATTTTGGAGGACAAGAACAATTTAAGAACTTATTCCAGTATTATATTAATGGAACGAATGGAATTTTCTTAGTTTTTGATTTGTTAAGCATGGAAAGTCTTATTAAACTTGATTGGTGGTATGCAAAATTAATACATCATAAATATCATAACAATCCAAAAATCCTCATTGGAACCAAACTTGATTTGGCTCAATTGGAGGACAAACAACTAAGAGTTGATGAGGTTATTATTCAGCAATTTCTTCAAAACCACAATGAGAAGACCTTTTTTAAAACGTCTTCAAAAGATAATACAAATATTCTAAATAGTTTTAAGGAGATTGTAAAGCAAATTATGAGACATCATAAACTGGAGTTTGATAAAATACTCTAGAAATCACGTTTAAGTGTTCAAATCAGTCATTATTCTTCAACTATCAAATATTCTTCAGAGATTTCCTGGGAATGTCCTGCCTTTTTAAACTTCTGACCGTTCTCGACGTAAAGATTAGAAAAATTGCCCCTCATAGATCGCTTTGGATAATTCTTTCTTTTAGTAGCTGGTACACCAGCATATAAACAATAATCTTCGGTTTCATCTCTTAAAACAGAACCGGCTCCTAAAACACATCCTTTCCCAAGTTTAGCATTTTGTAGAATAGTAGCATTAATTCCTACTAAAGAATAATCTCCTACATTACAAGGACCATGACACATAGATAAATGGGCTAATCTCACATTACTGCCAATCTTACAAACCAATCGGGGTACAGTATGTAACACAACATTTTCCTGGATACTTGTATTCTCCCCAATCACGATTTTTCCCCAATCCCCGCGAAGTTTCGCTCCGTACCAAATGTTAGTATATGCACCTATTTCTACATCACCGATAATTACTACATCAGGCGCGATAAAAGCAGTGGGATGAATCTTAGGTGTTGTTCCATCAAATGGACTTTTAATTATCATAAATATAAGATATAAAATATGAATATCTTTTATAATTCGAGACTATAAAAAATAGTTTGCTCTTAAAGATTCTTAACTAACCTTCTGTAAAATAAATTAATGTGTTGAAAATGTTATAATTTAAATAAGAATTACTAAAAAATGAAAATAACTGAATATTTACTATGGAATATGTAAAAATAAATAAGAAAAAAGTCCTAATAAATGCTAATAACCTATATTTAGAAAGCTTTAATATAAACAAAATAGATGATATTAAGAGATTAAAACGTGTCTCTAATCTAGAGGGACTTTATCTAGAGAAAAATAACATTACTAAGATTGAACATTTGGATCACCTTGTTAACTTAAAAAAACTTCATTTACAAGCAAATATTATAACAGAAATTAGTGATTTAGACTCTCTTATTAATTTAATAGATTTAGAACTAAGTGCTAATCAAATTTCTGAAATAAATTTCAAGAAGAAAAAGTTGATAGATCTATTTATGAGTTAAACATTAAAGAAACACAATCAAAAAAATCAAAGATCAGGATCTTTTCTGTATTAAATCTTTTACTACTTCTGGCTGTTGCCCCTTCAATGACCACATTCGCGTGATTGTCGGCGAAAATTGGGTACTCGCCTCGTCTTGGAAGAGAGCTACATCGTTTTCTCCGAAAAAGTCCAGACTTTTTTTAAATCGTTTAGGAATTCCTTTTGTTTCTCATGATCAGCTTTCGGAAAGGCATATCTTGGGCGTTGGAGAGTAAATCCCAATTCATGGAGTAATCTCTGCGCTTGGCGCACGTTTAATTCTACTCTAAATTTCTGTTTAATGTGATGCGCCACATTCTTCCCTTCCCAATTGCTAAATTCATATCTTAATTCACGAGGGTGCGTTAACACGTCTGCTTTTAACGATTCTTTTTGTTCTTCAGAAAGGCTTGAGGGACGTCCTGGAGGGGTGTTTGGAGCGATAGCTTCTAACTCTCCGTTATTAAAGGATTTTACACAAGTCTGGATCGTTTTTCGGGATTTTTTTATCAATTCTGCTACTGTCGTGCAGTTAATGAACTTGTGCATTAAAAATTATTAGTCAAGTAAAACTCTTTTTCTTTTTAGCATTTTTAGAATAATAATTCCTACAGGGAGAGGCATAATAAATGCAAAAACCATTAAAACCGTTAGAAAATTAGTTTGTATATAACTCTTGCTTGTTTGTGTTATCTCACCGGGAGGAAGCTCAATCTGGTAATAATTACCATTAAAATCCATAATTAATACACTTTCATAAATAATGAAAGAGTATTCTTTATTCTCTGGGAAGATTAGTAGATTAATTTTTGAATACCAGAGACTGTAATAATGCATTCCCCAAAAAGTTTCATTTATATACTCCATTGAATTGACATATGGTCCATAGAAAATATCATTGAATGAGTAATTATATTGAAGTGTACAACTGTTTAATTTAATATAACTACTTATATTAAAATATATCTCCTCTTCTCCAGTTTGTGGATCATAAGATGCAAATTTTCCAACGATTTCTGGTTCTCCATCTGTTCCTTGTGAAGTGATAAATACATTTTGAATTTTAATAGTAGAGTCTTCTATATATCCATTATAAGAGAATGAATTCAAAATAATAGTCATATTACTAAATAATAATATGACAAGAAAGCTTGTTAAAGAAATTTTGAAACATTTATTTTTATGTATTTTATTCAATTTCATCCTCGTAATATATAAGAGATATTTACTCATTTAAAGAGTTTATCGAAAGATATCTGAGAAAAATTCGCTTCTACAATTTACTAAAATATCAAATTTGTTTCGGAATACGATAAGAAAGAATCCAGAAATGAATCTCCCTTCAATTATATTAGATTTGCAAACCCAAAATGACTGGGAGAGAAATCCTTTAAACGAATCTCTTATAGCCTTTTTTTCAGATTTTACACCTCAAGAATTAACGGCTTTAAAGAAAATAGAAGGAAGTGAAGATGATATTTTTCATGCCTTTAATTTTGTTTCAGATGAAAAAACAGTGATCCTCGATCTTTCATTATTACGGGACACAAGCAAAAAACTTGCCTTATATTTTCTAAACTTTTCAGATAAATCTGGATTACCGTCTATAAACTCCAAACCAAACTTTTCATATAAAAATTTAATTATCCCTTTAATCGCTGAATAGTCATCAAAATCATAACTATAACCAGCTAAAAGTCCCTGAATAAAATTATTTTGTATTTCTTTTTCTTCTTTTTTTATTGACATTTTTTACCTCTTTTGAAATTTTTTTTCATTTTTTATCTTTTTACGATGATATTCACCATAACCCTGAGTTCTGTATTTTTGGGCATCTTCTTTATCATATTTAGCTCTATTATGCCAATAATCACTTACACCACCAGTCCTTTTACCTTGTTGAGATGTTCCGCCAGCTCCGCCAACTGCAAAAAACTCTTCTCCTAAAAAAGGTGAGATTAAAAATATAAACCAATAAATTCCAAAAGAAAACAGAGCAATAATCAAATCAAGTGCTAAGAATAACCAGACAGACAATATAATTCCTCCAATAATAACTGCTCCAAAATAACACTTGACTATTCTAACTTCTTTTTTATTATTTCCAAGTTTCATAATTCAATCATCTCTTTTTATTGGTGCTTAGGATATCCAGCACACTTACAAAAAAATTAGTTTTTTAGACTCTCAGGAAAACTAATAAAACCATAAACTTATACTTTTAATTATAATTATCAATTTTTTTAAAAATCTCTTTGAGTTCTTTGTTTCCAATCATTGCTTTACTTATATATCTAGAATAATCATCTTCTCTTCTTTTTATTCTAACTTAAATCATGCATACATTCTCAATTGGTTTAACTAAATATTTTTTTTTCCTTTGGCATTTTACTCTAATCCTTGACATTACTATCGTTTTTTGAACGTATATTTATTTCTTGAATTCTTGAATATAGAATCATTAAATTCAATACAACTTGATAAAAAACTTAGTTCTTATTTTTTCAATTATATTTTTATGTAAAATTTACCTAATTTAATTTAAAAAAGCTCATTATTATAACACAATAATCACTTAGACGTTAAATCTTAAATACGAAAGTTACTGAAGATGAAGTTAAAAAGACGAAAATATTTATAAGAAAAGAAAACAAGCAGGAAAAAGAAGGAGTTCATGCTAAGAATGAGATAAATTTCTATGATATTATGTTAGAAGCTATCAAATTCGAACATATAGTTGAGCAATTTAATGAAGATAGCTATAAAAATTAGTTTAAAAATAGTTTTTGCTAAATACTCTTTTAGTACTACTTTTATTATTTAGTGCAAATTATCACTAAAGTAGTAATCAATATACACTCAGTATTAAATAGCATTTTGATTTAATATCAATTAAAACAGGTATTGGCGAAATAAATGGGAAAAGTCTTTGGCATTATCGCTTTAATTTCTGCCATATTTGGACTTGCCTTTAGATTGGCTCTCGTAATCGAATTAGAGCTCATTGTGTACCGGATTGATATTGCAGTCGTGTTTCTTTTAATTCCTACTATTGCAGTTCTCCTTGGAGGACTTGGTATTAAGGATAATTCAGGGCGGCTGGCAATAGCAGCATTAGTTCTTGGAATAATTGATTTTTTGGTAACAATTTTTGGAGCATTTGTTGTCTTTCCAAACCTTCCTGGTATATGGCGTACTTGGTCACCATGAGAAGAATTCCTATTTACCAAATAACCTTCTTCTGGGCTGTTAATAAGTCTAAGAATACAAATTTTAAGCGAACTATATCTGGAGGGTAATAATTTCAGAGGAATTTTCATTGAAACCAGACCTATAAGTTCAGCTCAGAGAAAGTTTTTCATAACTATTAAATCACTCAAATTTAACATCCAATTTATTTTTCTACACTTTTATTTGTATCAATTATTACTCAATCTCTACAAAACTCCCATATAAAAGGATTTTTGATAAACACTAGCTAATGACTATTTAAGTTTCTCTTCCTTAGTTTTTTAACAATTAAAATGCTAATTGCCAAAAGAACTGGTATTGCTATGCTTAATGATATAACCAAAATAATTCTTCCTTTAAAAAAAGTAGGTGTCTTTGTTATAGTTGAATGTAAAGGTGCTTCTAAAGGATACATATCCACTGTATTCGCAGAACCACTTATGTCATATGGTAAAATTCCCGACCAATCTGACCAATAATTTCCTTCTTTTAAACTTTCATTATACCATCTATTATGGCTTCCAACATCTTTTGCTTGACTTTGCCCATTTGGATTGTTATTTACGAAAGAATTATGATACACCAGATTTTGACGAGTAAAACTTTGTTCCAGAAATGCTGTAAATATTAAAGCAAAAGAGGTATTGTTTTCAAATAAATTATTTCTAATAACACAATTTTGAGAAGCGAATTCTTCATTTATACTCTCTAAAAGAAATCCATTCACATTATTACGAATGATATTGTTTTCAAATAATGTGTTTCTTGAATTAGTTATCCACATTCCATCATAATTATTTATGATATGATTATTAGATATTTTTGAGAAAGACACATTAATATGAACTCTTAGACCAACATGATTTTTCGTGAGAGTATTGTTTTCAATAAGAGAATACGGAGAATCATTAATGTTAATTCCATGATGGGAATCGCTAATCGTATTATTTAATATTTTTATTTGAGGAGAATTTGCTACAAATATACCCAAATCTCCCCCGATACAAGTATTATTCTTAATAATTATCGTACCAGGACTGGTATTGTCAATTCTTATAGCTCCGATAAAAGTATTAACATTATTATTTTGTATTAAAATGTATTTCGTAATGTTTTGCACCACAATTCCATAATTATTAGAAGTAATTATATTTAGATACTCTATTCGATATGGATCTTCTTCCGTTCCTGATCCAGAAAAATTATAAGAAAGAAGGTCAATATCATTATATATTTCAATAGGAGGATCAATTTTATTAGAAAGATATAGTGTCTTACTATGAATACTTTCCTCAGTGTAATTGAAGGATAAGCCGAACCAAATAGAAAAGAATGTTAGACCTATAATTATTAAAGAAAATAAAAACTTTCTCATTTAGATTTCATTTTTAGGGAATTAAGACTAAGCTATTTAAGGGAAGATTGGTATTTAAATCTTGTTGAGTGAACTATGAGACATTTCGCTGTTTCCAGAATTTTCAAGGATTTAAATGATTACTGTGATTTCTAAAAAAGAAAATATTGTACAACTAATGAAAAGATCGAACTTAAATTGAGTTTAAGAAAAATATATCTTTATGAATAATTGGGAGAATCATGAAATCATTTAAAGTAGGTAAAAATGTATTTATTGTCAGCTATCTAATTCTGGGAATTATTACAGTCATACTAATTATCTCAACCTTTTCGATGCTAACTGAATACGGAAGTAATTCTTTTTTCACTCGAGAGCTGCAAGTTTTAACTGGGTTTTTATTTTTTTATGCTGTAGTTTGCTTATTTGAGGTTATGTACGGATTAGGAATTCAACAGGATGAATCAAAAGGAGTTTTAAAAACTCTTATTATTGCCTTTCTTCTTAATGTTTTTACTATTTTTGCTGTATTCGAATACGCTGATATGAGCGTGCTCCATGGTTCAAATTTGGGTTTTGTTATGTATAAAACCTATAACTACTTTTTTATATCACTTAATTTAGTAGGGTTCGGAGCAAATTTATATCTTATTTTTAATCGTTTCTCTTAACTTAAAGATTATATAAGATTTGAAGAAATGGAGAAATAATTAAAGCTACAGTTCTATTAATAATAATGTAGAGTAATAACTAAAAAAAAAGAGAATTCAATAAGCATTTGAGATACCGTGTTAA
>CAZRBD010000054.1:0-2005 GCA_964598265.1 uncultured archaeon | reverse complement strand
GAGATACCGAGTTAATTACTTTTCAACCTGCATTTTAAACTCTGACATTAGAAACTCTGACTCCTTAATTTTTATAAATAATTAAGATAATTAATCGATAAGAGAAACGAATTTAATAAACTTTAATTTAGTAGAAATAAATTATCTTTTATTGAACAAAAGAATCGGTGAATAACAAAACTTATGGTTTCTGTTAAAGAATCCTTAATCAAAATTCAAGGTTTGACAAAAAAGTATTATAATAATATAGTAGTAGATAATATAAATTTGGAGATCTTTGAGTCGTGTTTTGCTTTTTTAGGGCCAAACGGGGCGGGAAAAACTACAACGATTTTAATGCTCTTAGGTCTAGTGAAACCATCAAATGGGACAGCATCCATTTTCGGAATGGATATTTTAAAAAGATCAAGTAAAATAAGGAGAATGATTGGATTTCTTCCTGAAAATGTGGGATTCTACCCAAATCTCACTGGAAAAAAGTTTTTAAAATTAATTACAAGTTTAAGAGTTGGCGGGGGAAGGAAAAAAAATCAAATTGAATCATATTTAGAGTGGAGTGGTATAAAAAAAAGCTATTGGGATAAGGCTATTAAAACATATTCTAGAGGAATGCGGCAGCGATTAGGATTGGCTCAAGCCTTTGCTGGAGACCCTAAAGTAGTTTTTCTTGATGAACCTCTATCTAATATTGATCCGTTAGGGAGAGAGGAATTTATTCAAAAAATTCGATTGAAAAGAGAAGAAGGAATCACAGTAATTATTTCAAGCCATATTGTTCTTGAAATAGAACAATTAGCAGATTATATCGCGTTTATTGATGACGGCAAAATAAAAGCTTCAGATAAAATATATAAACTTGCTCAAAGTTATGGATTTGATGAATACGAAATAAAACGCCAATTAAATAATTTTTTTAATTTTACTGAAAAAGTTAATAGTTTATTTCACTTAGCGCAATTACGATTATAATGTGTTTTCTATGACTTTCCTTAAATTTTCTTTATAGCTTGTTTCAATTCAAGATTTTTATTATCTAATGATAGATGCTGATCACAGGTAAAACACACTAAACAACGTAATCCAGTTCTAATATTTTTATCTTTTATTATATGTTTTTCGTTCATTTTTTAATAATTCTTTCTTACTATTGATACTTTATCCTCTAAAAAGGGGTTTTAAGATTCATCTTTTACTCCTTTATATTTCTTTAATTTTCTTAACCTAATTTCGTATAATGCATTTGGATCAATTATTCCTTCTGCGATTAAATCCGGTGGAATCGCAATTTTATAATAATTTCCTTGTTTTTGTGGTTTTGCAGGAAAAATTATTACTTCTTTATTTACCATGTATAAATTATATATTCATTATATAAAAAATTAATGCAATCAATATATCAAACATATATAATATACAAAAATGTTTAAATATCAAAAATGAATATTTATTATTTGTTAGAAAATTAAAACGTTAGTTATATTATTAATAAAATTAAGAAAAAAGGTGTATAAAAAATGGTTAGGAAAAAGAAAGAAAAGAAAAAGAAAGCGAAGCAAGAAGAGAAAGAGGAAGTAAAGAAAGAAGAGAAAGAAGAAGAGAAAGAAGAATAGTAATTACTTAAATATATGTTAATTTAGATTTCTCTCGTTGTTTCCAAATAATTATTGTTTTTTCGATAATCTAAATACATATAGAAGGAAAAATAAAATCGTAATTTATTGAGATATATCCACAAAAATATAAATATTTTAATATCTGAATGTGTCTATAAAAATTAGGAAGGGAAATTTATTCAAAGATAATTTGAGCTAAACATTGGATTTCACCCTCTATTAAACTCTATTGAGTTTAATCTCTCCCTGATTTTTTTATAATTGCTCATTATTTCTTTTCCCTTCTCTTCATAAAAGAATTTAGGAAAATATTAAAAATTGAATTCAAGTAAATCAGGATTAATACAAGGAAAGGAAGTGACTTAAATAAGGCTAAAAGTATGTTTTAAATG
>CAZRBD010000053.1:21277-22635 GCA_964598265.1 uncultured archaeon | reverse complement strand
AGTATTAAAAAAAAAATAAATATTTTTTTATTAAAAGAAGATTTAAAAGACTCTTTAAAACTTACTTCTTATCCCATATATTTTTGATAAGTATAATTACTTACAGAACACATAGCTATCGTAATAATTATCGCTCCTAATAAATTTTGAAGAAAAAGTAGAACAAAACTTATAAGAAGATAAGTAGTTAATGCGTTTAAATCTTCGGCGATAAGTGCCGTATCTGCTAAATCAGTAAACAAATCAGCAACATTTATCCCAATTGACTCAACATACCATTTAAAATCAGTTAATAACAGAGTATCTAAAATTATTAATAGAATCTGAAAAAAAGCAAGAGGTAGAATTAATTTTCCATAATTTTTATAAAATAATTTATAACCATCAACTAAAGTCTCATTAAAGCTTTTCCCTGCTAAATTTCTAAATTTACTTGAACTGATCTCCATACTCCTTATAAAAAAATATTTTATATAATTTTTTACATTAAAATTTAATTGTAATAATTATTCAATAATTAGGAGTAAAATATGATCCTAGAAAAAAAAACCTCTCGTCAAATTCCAGGGATCCTATCTTATTTATCTTTTTTTTCATCTAAAAAATTAGCTTATTCTATTTTTCTAAGCACACCAATTATCATGGGGGTAATTTCAACCTTTTTACATACTTTATTAATAGGAAGGATAGATTTATTTCATTTTATTCGATTTACTGTACTTTTTTTATTGACATCCGGTTGTGGTATTGGAGTTACTGTTTTATTTTATTCCAAGAGAGCTCCCATTTTACAAGGACCTCCAAATGGCTGGGCAGTTCAGACAAATGTCTTTTTTACGGCTCCAATGGAGCTGACATTTCTGTTTGGTCAGCTATTGGCATTACTTCTTAACAATATTATAAGTTTTCAAGAAGTATTTTTTATTTTGGGGACTATCTTATCATATATCGTGGCTTTTGTAGTGTATTTTTCATTTACAACTGTAGGTCGACCGGGTTATTTGATATTAGCTCTGATTCAACCTGTTATTGCAATTCTTCTTTATAGTATCTACACAGGTCAAATGGATATTGATTTCTTTATGAGAGCAATGATTTTTTTTGTAGCATGTGCTCTCATATTTGCAATCCCCTATAGAAAAGGAATGTTTCAAGTGAGTAAAATTTATAAAGATTTGACGGGAATAGGAGGTTACGAATTCATTAGAGCCTTCACCCTTTCCATGATGACTGATGGGAACGATGATCTAATTGAATATTATTTTGATAGAGTTGGGGTCTTATCTAATGTAAAAATACAGTATTTATTTATCAGAACCACCAAAAATAAGACAATAAAAGGATTTTATGATTTTAAT
>CAZRBD010000053.1:19404-21267 GCA_964598265.1 uncultured archaeon | reverse complement strand
ATTCATTGTACCACATGTCCATTTTGGGCCATTTAAAACGTGTGGATCATCAGATTTGCCTGAATATATATATCGAACCTTCAGAGATATTCCCGGACTAACTGTATACCATACTACTAACGATCATACTCAAAATTTAACCACGCAAGGTTATGTTGAAAAAATTTTAACGAAAATTCATGATGACATCAAAGATATAAAAAGTGATAAAGAATATAATTGGATTAAAGAAATAAGAGATTTCAATCGAAAAATTTCAAATTCAGCTAAACTTATTGGTGTTGATGTAGGTGGCGTTCCGTTTATTTTTGTGACTAGACATCCATTACCATCTGATGATGTGGAAGCAGGTATTGGAGAAGAAATAAGAAATATCGCTATTTCTGAGGGATATAAAGAAATTGTTATAATAGATTCTCACAATGCAATAATTGGTGATGAAGTGTTGATTAAAAGAGGTACTTTAGAAGCACAAGATTTGATTGAGGTTTCAAGAAAATTTATGACGAGTGGGAGTATAAAAGAGGCTAATAAAATTGAAATGTTATATGGTGCAGCGAAAGATCCAATGGTGGATTTTTCTGAAAGGGATGGGATTGGATATGGAGGGATTGTAGTCCATCTCTTTAAGAATGTTGTCACCGACCAAAAAACAGTCTTAATCCATTTTGATGGAAATAATGCTTTCGTGGATATTCGTTCTTACATTTTAAATATGCTCCAAAATAAAGGAATTGAAAGAGCAGAAATAACAACTTCTGATTCCCATACTGTCGCACGGCAGTTTTCAAGCAGAGGATATTCCCCCATTGGTGATAAAATAAGACTTGATGTGATTCTTGAAAAATTAGATACTTTACTTCAACAAGCTGAAAAAGATCTAGAACCAGTTGAGTTTTTGTATAAAGATTCTCATGAAGAAGTTAAGATATGGGGCAATCCTGAGTATTTTAACGCAATTATAGAGACGTTAAAAGCATGCTTAAAGGTTTCAGAAAGATTATTAACTCTCAGTTTAATCCTTCCAACTTTCTTCTCTCTTATTTTGTTGATTTTCTTATATAGGATTTAGATAAACTTTTATGATTCAATACCAATATAATTCAATACC
Source organism: uncultured archaeon (assembly GCA_964598265.1). GTDB lineage: Archaea > Asgardarchaeota > Lokiarchaeia > Sigyniarchaeales > SOKP01 > Loki-b32. The sequence continues at coordinate 20,156 of CAZRBD010000053.1, read as the reverse complement.
TTTACTAATATTTAAATATTAAAAAAGCAAAAAAAAATGTGATGTACCGTGGAGCCTTTAGATTTTGTAAACGGGATGTTCAGTATGATTTTTGTGTTTTTATCTTTATTTATAGGAATCTTGATTCTCCTAAAGTATATTAAATATAAAGAAAGGATATTTTTATTTGTAAGCTTTGTCTGGATCCTAATTGGGTCACCTTGGTGGCCTTCGAGTTTGTCTTTCCTAATAGCACTTAATAATAATGTTGGATTACCACTAGAAAGTTATTTTACTTTAGGAAATGTTTTTGTTCCTGTTGCAGTTGCCCTTTGGTTAGTAGCTTTTACAGAATTTCTATATACTGAAAAGCGAAAATTAATCTTACTTATATTTGTGATTTATGGTTCTATTTTTGAGATTATTTTTTTCATTTTACTTCTCATAGACCCAAATCTCATTGGAAATTTGAATCCACCTGTCGATGTAAGTTTCAAATCTTTTATTATGGTCTATCTACTATCCTTTTTATTAATCTTTGTTATTAGCGGTCTATTGTTTGCCCGTCTTTCATTAAAATCTGAAGATCCTGAAGTCAGATTTAAAGGAAAAATGTTAGTGGGAGCATATGTTACATTTTTAATAGGATCTGTATTAGATTCATCAGTCCCTATAAGTGGATTTATAATAATTTTTACCAGATTAATTTTAATACTCAGTGCTTTTTTTTGGTATGCCGGTTTCTTCCTCCCTCGATGGATAAAAAAACTCTT
>CAZRBD010000053.1:692-19304 GCA_964598265.1 uncultured archaeon | reverse complement strand
TCGACTTCTGGAAACAATTCTAATTTGCTCCTTGTACTTGGATTTTTATTAATGCTTCAAATTCTACTACGTAATATTTAGATATTATCCAGATTCATATTCTATTTTCTTCCATTTTTTCGTATAATTAAAAAAAGTCGCCTAGTGAAATGTTGAGTTCAGAAATTGAAAAACTTGTAAAAATTACGTTTATAGGAGCTCCAGCTGTTGGAAAGACCACAATGCTAAAACTGTTATCAGAAGAAACGATTGACAGGTTATATTTCCCAACTCATGGATTTGATCTAAAGACGGTGAAATTCAACGATTATTATTTGCGAATTTGGGATCTTGCAGGACAAAGCGCCTACTTAAAAACATATTCCAAAGATTATCTATTAGGCTCAGATTTAATATTTATTGTAACCGACTCTACTCCTAGAAATGTATTAAAATCAAGAAATTTAATTAATTACGCTTGTCAATTTGTTGGTAAAGAATGCCCAATCATCGCTATAGCAAACAAACAAGATTTAGTTAAAAAAGATGGTCGGATGGATGTAAAAAGAGTGGAAGATATACTTCGCGTTAAAACTCATGGATTAATAGCTATTGATCCGTCAGAAAGATTAAAATTAGTAAAGATCATAAAAAAAGAGTTAGATAATGTGTTAATTCGGAGGAGAATAAAAGAATGAAGTTTATTGAAAATGAAATTTTTGGGGCTGCCTTAATTGGCTTCGATATGATAGACGGCCCATTTCTTAAGTGGAAAAAGGAATATAATAATTCACGCAATAATATAAATTTAAATGATTTTGCAATGAATTTTTATTTAGCGTTTCGTGGAGGAAATGCTTCAGTTAAAAAACCCAGAGCAATACTATATGATAAATTTTATATCGTAGCATTTCCTAAAGATTTGGAACTTTGCTGCCTTTTCATGAAACCTCAAAATTTAGATAATAATATAAAACAACTCGATAAGATTGCTTCCAGAATAATAGTGGAAATGACCGAAAATGAAGAAGTCGAAACAAGAGAGATAGATTCTGATGAAGATACCGTCGAAGAAATTAAGAGATTAATCCCTAATTTGTTGAGTGGGACAGAAATGTCAACTCCAGAATTGAGAAGATATTTTAAATTAAGTAACTCTCAAATTTGGAAAGTAATGTCCGATTTAGAGAGTGATCAAATGATCAAGCGAGCTGGAAAAAAAGGAAGATCAATCTTCTGGACAGCACTCTAATTTTTTTTTCATTTTTTAAGAAAGTTATTTTACCTACGCCTATGATCCCAATTTTTTAATTTTGTATAATGTCGAGAAAACATTATATAACAAATTTCAGGTAGGTTTTTATTGGGATTATTTATAGTTATAAATCTAAGAATATGATTAAGCATAAAAATACCAACAAATTCAATGTGGTAACTATCAATGTTCTGTGTTAGCTTCTCTCCTGAGAATTTAATATCTAATCCGTTTTCATTATCCCAAATTATCTCAATAAAAATCTTAGGAAATACTTCTTTCTTTATATTCCATAAATTTTTATTTATCAATACCTCAGCTCCAAGAAAATTTTCAAGTGTATTTTTATCCTGTGCCGTTAAAAAAGTAAATGGTCCACCTCTTTGTTCTAATACTTTTAACATTAAATCTGTTTTGTTAGTATAATTCTTTTCAAATGGTTCTTGATCTTTTATTTTCCTTTCTATAAAATCCATAACAATATCGATGAAAGTAGCACTATCCTCTCCTGGTACCCATGAAACCCGTTCTCCAGAAAAATAGAATTTAAACTCAGCCTCTTTTCCATCTCCAAACTCATCTCCGAAATAACTGTATGCCATGTGTATGTTTACTTCAGGGAACATCTCAATAGAAATAGCCCAATCTTCAGTTAATCCGATATTCTCTATTCTTCCTCCAATCTCATCTTCTATTATTCTCTTGAGTAAATCAGCCTCTAAATTTATAAAAAGATGACATTTGGAATCACTAATATCCTCTAATTCTTTTTCATGTGGACCTTTTATTCCAGTGGCGTCAATTTGGCCAACAGTCATTAATTTTCTTTGTTGATTCACCATCTTAAAATTCAGTATTGTTTGTAATTTCGATCATTGTTGCTTTTTTTTGAACTTTCCTATAAAGAAACCTTGCGTTTGATGGGTTGATGGAAATAGCCTTCCAGTTCCTGGGAGTATAGAATCTTCAATTACATAACTTGGAGAAAACCAATCTGGTAAGGGTAACGGTTGTAGTTTATCTAAATTATCTAAGATTTGATATTCTCCCTCCTCGGGGTAAAGACTACAGGTAGAATATACTAGAATTCCATTAGGCTTTAAAAGCTTTATAGCAGTTTTTAATAATTTTTTTTGAAGAACAGTATTTTGATGTAAGAAGTTTTCATCCTGTCTCCATTTTAGTTCCGGAGTATTTAAAAATGTTCCAGAACCCGTACATGGAGCATCTAATAAAATACGGTCAAAATAATTTTCAAATCGGAATGGAGGCTCTATACTATCGAGATTAATTAAAAAACAATTTAATACATTGAGATCTTTCAATAATTTCTTCAACGCATTCATTCGCTTACCTAGAAATTCTCCCGCTATTATGCGTCCTTCATTTTCCATATATTGAGCAATTTGGCTAGTTTTTACGCCAGGAGCAGCACACATATCGAAAATTAAATCCTCTTTTTTTGGAGATAGAGTTTGAACTACGGCGGCAGATGCTTTATTTTGAAAGATTAGATAGCCTTTTTTATACCAAGAGTTATTCAATACTTTTTTTTTTGAGTTCAAACGAACTATGATCAATTCAGATAAGTGTTGATCCTCATGGAAGATAATTTTATTTTGTCCAAAACTTTCCTTGATTTTTAAAGATAAATCTTCTTTTTTATAGTCACTAATTAAATTATTAACACGAATAGAGACCTCTATGTTACCTATAAGACCATTCATAGCATTAATGTTTTCAGCCATAGATTCAGAATCCATAAAATTTTTTAAGTGATTGACCATAAAACTTGGCACTGCGTTACAAATACTTAACTTCTCAAATTCATCTTTATTTTTTAGATTTTTTTTCCAAGAGAATGATCGAACATTTTTCAAGAAATTAATGCTAAAACCTTTTAATTCTTTAATAAGAATCGAGTTCGACGCATTTTCCCATAAGATTCTATATGTAACATATAAATTTTTAGACATAGAATTCGGTTCAATAGATTTATAATTCTTGGAAATTCTTTTAACAACAAAATTTAACTTATTCCAATAACGGATTATTTCTGTATAGTAATGAAAGATGAAGGGATTTTTTCGTAATTTAATTGGCAAAGAACCAGTATTTTTTTTTATAAATCTTTCAATTAATGTTAAAACAGAAAAAACGTCATTCTCTTTGATATTTAATAACCTTTGCTGTTTTTTAACTCGTTAATTGATTATTGATAATAAAAAAGGAAAAATGGATCAAAAACTTTTTGATATTTAGTCTAATTCTACTGGAATAATGAGTCCCTTTTCTCTTAAAGATAAAATGGTGCTAATAATTTCATCTCTTGATGCCTTCCTGGCGGCTAAAGCGAGATTTAAAAGACTTGAAATGAAGAATACCTTCCTTTCTTTTTGAATTTCTGCTGCCATTTCAACAAGATCTTTTTCTAAACCCTTAAGTTTAATAATTCCGTAATGTCGTCCCAATTTTAGAGGGTATAGTAATGAAATGTTGAAATGTTTTTCTACTAAATCATCTGATTGTCTGAATGGTGTAATATCACCAGTAAAATCTTTTAAAACAGGAGTAAATCTCTTCTCAAAGTGATCAGTAAATAACCATTGATTTTCTTTTAATTTTTCACTAGGTTTCCCTTCTAATACTAAAGCTACTCTTACATATGCTCCATCGGTTATTACAATTTTAAAATCAACATAGTCCATCTCAAATCCAGGTCTTTTAGCTGTGGTAGTTGTGCTCTTTTTAATTTCACTCTTAAAAGCAGAAATTGCTTGTAAGAATCCCGAAATAAGATCAGAATCTATATTTTCAAAAGAAATCTGTTTATGATATATAGAAACGCCTACTTCTTTAGAAATGACCATTATGTAAGATATTTTAACCAAATCATCTAAGACTGTAGCATCCTCAGCCCAAATTTTTCTATGCTTTCCCTTCCTATATTTCATAACACCGACAGTAAATATCATGATTCCTAAAACTGCTCCTATATATGGCAAATAGCTCATGAAAATACTGAAATTATAATCGGCTTGAGATATAAGTTTGAGTTCAATATTTTGTATACTGGTATTTTGAGAATAATATGTTTCTGATGCGTTATATACTAACTGGATTGAGATTTCACTATATCCACTAGGTAAACTATATTCTATTTGGATTATCCCACCACTATTTGTAGTGTCACTTAGACTCTCTATTAAATCTTGATTGCTGCTGTCATAAATTTTTGCTATAATTGGTTGACTTCCGATAACCATTCCACTTTCGTAAAAAGTCAATTTTCCCTCAATTAAAATTTTTGTGCCATAAATCTGCGGGGAACTCGAAAATTGATCAATATTCAAAATTTCCAAATTTACTGTGTATTTGGAAATAAGTATTTCTGTGGTATTTATTGAAAGAAACGCGTGAGTATCGTTATAAAGAATCCAATATGCTTTTAAGTAATAAGTACCGGGTGTTTTAGTTGTTGAGAAGATATCCCAAATATATGATTCTGAGCTTTCATTAGCTAATTCATCTAAAACGCTACTTTCACTGTATATTATTTCGACATCTTCGTTATACACTTCAAGGGTTACAGTTCCCCCAAAATAATCTTGCATTTGTAGATTTACATTAATTACTTTATCTATATAAGTATTATCCGTTGAATTGGTAGATAAAAGTAATAAATTTTTAGAAGAATTCAAACCAATTTTCCAAGATCCATCTGAAATATTGTATAATGTTATAATTTTAAACGGAGCATTAGATTGAATTGTCGTATACCATCCACCATTAGGATTAGCTGGAGAACTGGAGCTATTGTAGATATTCACTAATAACCAATCTGATGGGATAATGAATTGTAGACCTTGACTATAATCCAAGTTATTGTAAAATGTATAGTAAGTTATATCTGTGCTGGCATTCCACAAAATCCTTGACTCTGCGGAACCTAGATAATATTCCCAATCAAATACTTGGAGATTTTCAATCGTATAATTTCCAACAACATCAAATCTCACTTCTGGCCAAATAGAGGTAACATTGAAAAAATAAAATCCTTGAACTGGGACTCCATCAGAAATATCCGTTTCCCATAATCCATTATCTGAAACTCCGATGCCAAAATTTTTTAGTTGTATTTGGGGGGCTTTTAGTGTGTTGCTATTTATACCAAAACCTATTTTAGAAGTTACGTCTGAAGAAATAGCATTTTGTAAGTGAAAATTAAGAGTAAATTCGTCAATTGAAATGTTTATTCCCTTAAACGTACCATTTCCTATAAATCGAAGTCTAACTCTTAGAGAATTATCTTTACTTTCATTTAGTAGATGCATTACATACCAGGTGTAGTAAGAATCAAATGGCAGGATTTTCGTATTTTCCCCTATATCTGCAAAAGTTTTATTATCACTAAATTGAAGCCATTCAAGTCTAATAAAAGGGGTAAAGTTTCCGCCATTATAAATTTCTAACATTGCGTGTGTAAGATCTGTAGTATCTTGAATGCTAACATTTGAACTAATTCGGAAGTCAATTTGGTAGATTCTAGGATTTGGTAAATGAAATATCCAATCTAAAGGATTATCAACATCCCACAATGAGCTATCTAAATTTTGTAATATGTTAAACTTAAATTCAATCGATGTGGTGTTTGAAGTTGAATTCCCAATAACTTCAAGAAACTCGTTATCATTTTCTTTAAGTGAATCAATTATTTCATCATTAGCAGTAATAATGGTGCCATTTGACACAGTCACATTACTAGCATAATGTAATTCCTTTACTATTGGATCGTACTTTTGAATAGTTGTAACGGCTTTTATTTCTCCTACTTCGATATTAAATAAATTTACTGAAATATTAAAAACATCACTATTGGTAAAACAAATATATTCAAACATAAATCTTAGTGAATTATTACCACCTGCTGAGGTATTCATCATCTGTATGAAGAAAAGTTTTTCATCAGGTTCTATAGCAGTATAGACCTGTAAAAATTCATCTTGTTGTGTAAGATTAATTGCGTCTGGAGAAAGTCCATTAAATTTATCTTTTATAGGATTAAATATATTTAGCCAAGAAGCCTCTATTAAGCTACTATCACTCACATTTATAATAAGTGAAAAATTCATGCTAAAAACAATGCTATTCAATATATTTCTCCATTCAAAAGGGTTCGTGAGTTTAATGGTCTTTAAATCTTCCCAAGTATAATCTAAGCTTGTTAAATTGGCAATGTCAACTTTAACTTCTAATTCAACCCTATGCCGGGGAGGTCCACCACTCGGAATACTTCTAACATTAAATCTATTTCCATCAAAATTTCTAAATGAAGAAATATTTCCAGTTAAATATACACCAACATTGGTTTGATTTTTTACAACATCTTCTTTAAAATAACTCAAATCAATAAATTGAGGAGATTGAGCAAAAGTTTCCCCCTCACCTATGTCATTTGTATCACTCCCATCTGGATTTAAATAGAGGAATTTTGGACCTCCTCCAGTTCGCCCATCATTTGGGGGTATTTTTATTTTAAATGCAAACCAGTATTTCTTTACTCCATCAACGAGTGTCCAATTTGTTTTCGATTTATTGAGAAAAATTGGACCTATTCCTGAGTTTTTAAAATCAAAAACTTCCCAGTGAGACACAATATCATTAGGGTGAGGTTTTCTTAGCATTCCTAATGTGTTATTTGAGTTAGGTGTGCCAAGGAGGTCATTTGAACAATTCACAATAGATACTTCCCACGAGTTCTCGTTTGTATAGGAAACGGGATTGAGAATGTCTTGAATGAATATGCTTACATTATTCACATATTGATCCGTCTCCACCGCAAACTTCTGATATACATATATAGGTTCAGTTTCGGAATAACTCATAATAAATTCTGTTGGTTCGGTTTCAACGTTTCTTGTATAATTAATTGCAGTTATATTTTCAAAAACCATCCTTGCATGAGTTATATTCCAATTTTGAAGAAATAAATTTGGTTGATTATTTAATCCTGATTGATATCTATTAATATAAGAATTCCTATTTAGAGCACTTATATTAGTAAAAATTTTTCCACTCCGATCAGATATTGTTCCTGTTATTTCATTTTGATCACCTGGAGAACCTAAACTCAAGTCTATGGGCTCTCGTCTCTCAATAACATCAAAATTATCTAAGTCTGAAGATTTATTAGAATTAAAAAGAAAAGACATGATCATTATGTTAAAAAACATCATAAAAATAAAAATGAAGACTTTAAAATTCTTAGTTTTCTTCATATCAAGGATCCCCATAAATAATAAACATAATTTTTAGAATATTAATTAAATATTATATGACTGATCATCCTTTTAAGAGTTAGTTTTCTATTATATTTGAAATTGTTATATAAGAAATCACATGAAACACACCAATGGAGTTTTTTATGGTTATTCTAATGTGTCCTTGATGAGAAAATCCAATTCTTCTTCTGAGAGAAAATTTTTGTGAGTTATGATTTCTTGTATTTTTTCTAAGATCTTTTTTATAGATTGTTCAAAATTTTGATAACCTAGCTGTTTACATTTCATTCTGATTGCATCTCCATGTAAAGTAGTAGGGCCAAATATTACGTGTTCCTCCTGTCCGACAACTTCCGGCCTATAAGGAGTAAAACACATCCAAAATTTATCTTTCTCTAACGCACTCATCACATGTAGCTCTGATTCATGAAGAAAAGTATTTCTCCCAACGACAGGCTTATTATATGGTAATGGCACACCTGAGGTTTTTTCAATATATTTGCTTAAGCTCGTGAGTTGTGCTAAGTCAACTCCTGTATCTATAGCATATAACATTTCTAATGCTACAACAACCTCTTCCAGAGAAGTATTTCCAGCTCTATCTCCTAGTTTATTAACTACTAGATCCATGTATGTTGCTCCATGTTCTACGGCAGCAATTGTAGAGGCTGTTCCTAATCCAAAATCATCATGAATGTGAATTTCCATGGGTACATTTTTAGTTATTGGTTTTAACTCTTTTATCATATAAGATATGGCTGGAATATTGCACGCACCTACAGTATCATAAAGCATTACCATTTTTACTCCATTTTTAATACCTTTTTCTATAGCTTTTTTTAGAATAGGTAGTTCTGAACGAGTCGCATCAACACAATCCAAAATAGCTTCACCACCTAACCTTCTAATCCTTTTCAGCACAGAGGGTATCAAGCTTATCATAACTTCAGGTGTTATAGCACTATCACCTGTGAACAACTGAAGTTGCCAAGGAGTTAAAACAATACCAAACCCTATATAATCAACCTTGGCCTCTAAGGATCTTTTAATCTCACTAGTCCATCGTGAGGGATTTGTGCTTAAGTGGGAATATGTTTTTAGTTTAATTCCCAATTCTTTAATTTGGTTTGCTAGTTCCCATTGTTCTTCTACTTGACCGATATAACCACAATCAATATGTTCTACCCCAATAGCTTCTAATTTTTCTACAATTTTTATCTTTTGGTTTAAAGAATAATAAACACCAGGTGTTTCTTCTCCTTCTCTTATTGTTGAATCTCTAACATAGATTTTTTTAGGTATAGCTAATGACTTTATCAAATTTGAATCGTAATTTAGAGGTGAGACCCACCATCTATCATTAAACCATTTTGATTCTTCTTTCATATTTATTCTTTTTTTTACTGATTTATTAATTTTAATTAAAATTTCTTATCCATGGTTTTTCGTGCTATATTGTTAAGTTCTCTTTCTGAAAAAAGTATATAATCTTTAATTTTCTCTTGAATTTATTCTATAAGATTGGTATTGAATCAAACTAAATAAAGATAAAATGTTTTATATGGGAAATTGAAAAATAAGTTTTAAATCAATGAGAAAAGTCTATATTAAATCTATTTTTGATTACATCAAAAAGTACTATTCCCAATGTTGCAAGAATTACTTCAGCAATTAACACCTGAATAAAACTAAACCAGATTGGCAGAGCAAAAGCATAATTGAGTACAAGTGCAACATAAATCGAAATCATAATCGCATATATAACTCCACCCAGATATTTCAGAAGTTTTTTATCTCTAAAGAATATTATAAAATAGAGCGCCGGTATATTCACGATACAGCTAATTAAGTCAATCGGTCCTAAAGGTGATGTTAGATTTACAAAAAATACACCTAATACCTTTCCCATCAAACCCTCGTATGGAAATAATATGCACATTCCGACAATCAACTCAGCAACACGGAATTGTAATCCAAAGAAACTAATTGGTTGAAAAATGTATCCTAGTACGGTGTAAAGAGCTGCTGTTATAGCAGTTAGCGCGACTTTGATACTTAAACTGTCCCTACTATAACCTGTAGATTTTTTTTCTATGTTTTCCTCTAAGCTCATGTGAAATACCTAATCTAAAGTTTTAGTCATAAAGTAATTTAATTAAACTATATTTAATATTTTCTAAAATTAAAAGAAAAAGAAAAAGGATTAGATTTTTATTAATTCGTAATCAAGATTGCCGAGTTTATTTTTAATAGCTGCTTCAAACATGAGGGAAGGATCAACCATAGGCATTAATGCTTTAAATTTTTCAATCCCTTTTTCAATTGGTTGAGTCCACTCACCTTCTTTATTGAGGAATGGAAGCCCTGGAGCATTTGTTTCAGCATCTACACATGCTTTATCAATCGCTACTGGATCATCTGAGCCAAAAATACCGAGATCAGGTATTACTGGCACACTTGCATTTGAAACACAGTCACACATTGCAGGACTGTCAAAAGCGAAGTTGATATATCGAATCTTCTCAGAACCAAATTTTAATACCCCAGCAACACTGTCAATAACACTATCTACAAAATCACTAAAATTTCTCATCCCTGGTACTTTTATTGCTCTTTTTACTGGACACTTTTGTAAACATCGAAAACACCCATTACAGATTGATCCATCGATTATAGCTTTTTCGTCCTCTGTTTTTATAGCATCAACAGGACAGGCATCTATACATTCTTGTTTACACCTCGAAAAATCGCATCTTTTAGTATTTACAATGAAACTGCCATCAAAATGAGCTAGAAACTTATTTCTTTTAGCAACACATCCTATGCCCAATTGTTTTAATGCTCCACCGAAACCCGCTTGGGGGTGTCCTTTAAAGTGTGAAACTATGACAAGCTTATCAAAATCAAAAAGGTTCTTGGCTATTGAAATTTCCTTCAAATGAATTCCATCAATCTTAACAACTTTTCTATCATATCCCTTTTCACCATCAATAAAATATAAAGGTGCACCAGTTATTGACTCAGTATATCCATGAAGTTCAGCGATTTTTTTATGATCTTCAGCATTTTTTCGATGACCAATACATATCGAGTAATCTTCGTCTATATTTAATTTATCAATACTATTTCCTAAGCCCTGAGTTTCAATAAGAGAAGGAATGCCTCCTTTTGATTTAATAGCTCTAACAACTTCCCGTACATAATCAGGAAGTAGATAGTGAGTATTTTGTGCTTCCCCGACATGGACCTTGACTCCGACTTTATCGCCAGAATTTATATTATCTAAAATCTTATCTAATATTAATCGAGTCTTTACTAAATTGTTGGTAATCATATTTTTAGCAGTATTACGTAACGCTGGTACTTCAATTGGAGAAGCCCAATACACTATAGATTTATCTGTCATTTTAAAATTCATCTAGTTTTATCATTAATAATTCAAACTAATATTAAATTTAATAAAAATTAAATTGTTTTCTAATCTAAATTAAGAGTTTAGAGTAGTAAATTCCTCTTTAGTGAAGCCCCATGATTTTACAATATCATTAGCTTCACATATAATATTCACAACCATATTTTTAACATAGTTTATTTCTTTCTGAAAGCCTATAGCTGCTGATGGAACACGTGTTCCTTTTAATGAGAGATGGTAAAGCTGTTTATGATATTCCTCTGAAAAAATATCAGTACTTATCCAATTTTCCTTAATGTTTGTTGAGATTGGGCTTTCTTCTGTTGTTAAAATAGCAGTTCCTAAACAAACTGCTTCTGCGCCCATAGCTATGGCCCCAAGGAAACCCCGAGCATCTCCAATCCCTCCGGCTGCAATTATTGGAATTTGTAATAGTTCTTTTGCCATTGTGACGTTTACTAAAGTTGTATGATGAAACGGGTTTTTAAATCCTGCTGCTTCCATCCCTATGAGTGTCACTGCATCAACTCCTGCTTTCTGAGCTGAAATTGCATGCCTCATTAACGCACATTTATGGAACCACAAACATCCAACTTCATGTATCCTCTCTCCGATATATGTTGCTTGATATGCAGATGTAGTGAATATAGTTACTCCTTCATTTATTGCAACTTCTAAGTATTTTAAATACTGTTCTTTTGTTATAGTTCTATCTGAGAATCCAACTCCTGGAGGAATAACTGTTAAGTTAATTCCATAGGGTTTATCAGTTAACTCCTTCATTTTAATCAATTCATGCCTGAACTCATCAAGCTTGTAATTTAATGCAGTAATTATTCCTAAACCACCTGCATTCGAAAAAGAAGCGGCAAACTCTGTTCTACCTGATCCAGCAAATGCAGCCATAATAAGGGGATATTTTATTCCAGTTATTTGGGTTATACGTGTTTTCCAATTCATAATATTATAACTCAGTTATTTTTCAATCATTATTCTAATATACATAAGAAAAAACTAGCATTATAGAAATATCTTAGTACGTTATTCTGGATTTTGTGGCACAGAATTGAGAATCTAAATAAAATTATCTATTGTTCTCTGAGTTTTAATGAAATTTATTAACCTACTACTTTGTTTCCAATATTTGAATTCCACCATGAAATCTTCCGACATTTTTTTAATAGCATCATTGAAGTTATCCAGAACTACAGGAGTTGACACACACATAGCATTATTTACAGTTTCACGGATAACCCAGACCCCTAACGGTACCACATAACCCCCTGATACTTCTCGAAAGATAAGAACTCGCGCTTGTTTTTTAATGAGATAAAGATATTCACAAACTGACTTGCGAGCAGCATAGTAAGCACCTGTTATATTACTTGCATAAGATTTTCGTCCTCGATAAAACTCAAAATCAGTCATTATTTGCGGTTTTAGATTATGGGTATTTCCGTCAAGAGAAACGTTCCATAATGTATTTGGAGCCCACACTTCATTCATCTCATAAATAAATTTACCAGGGAAGAGTAATACTTTGAAATGATTATCAAGATAAGTAGCTTCAAAAATACGGTAATTATTTATTTCTGGGAATTTCTTTATCTCTTTGATCAGAGCTTTTGAAATGATATCGTCAACTGCAGTTATGGACCAGCGTGTTGGAACTATTCTACGGTTCTTTTTCTCTCCAAGCAATCCAGCTGAAAAAACTCTCTTTATCGTAGATTCAGGAACTTGCCCTTTAAAGTAAAGATAATCAGAAATTGCATCAGAAGCTTTCAAATCTGTGTCTGAAACACAATAATCAACTTTTGGATGGATTTTTGTATTTTCTGTGATAATTATTTTTTCTGTTACACCTGAAGGTCCCATTGGTAAAGAATGATTATCCATCAGCATTCTAAGATTCATTCTTTCTAATTTAGTTTCAGTATCGACAGGGCGAGCTGCCATTGATAACTCTTGAGATGATTCTAATAATTTCTGCGTTTTAATTGAAGGTGTATTTTTTCTTGATTTTCGACCAATGTTAACATTAAGTTTGAAATTACTCCTCACGAGACTACTTCTATAACGAATGATATCTATCATTTGTTTTCCATACCATAATTCTGGTGCATCTAATATATGGTAATCTGTAATATCTAATCCTGTTTCAAACTCTTGAAATGGAATAAGTGGCCCAAGATACACATTTGGATAATTAAAATGACCAACAAAAAACCCAGGAGGGCTGGCTCCAAAAATGTTTACGTTTCTTCTCGTTTTATTTAGTTCAAAAGGGACCATTGATTTTAGAACAGATTTCTTCAACAAAATAGGACAAGTTTTTTTCCCACATAGGAGTCTAGCACCTTTACAACGGAGACAAATGTTTTTTTCTACTTGAGGACGCACCAAAATATATCTCTCGGATTTGGAAAATTCCTATTAAATAATAATTTTCAGTTATTAAAAAGGTAAAGGACTTAGAATTTTTAATATTTATATTAAAAGAAAAATAATTTCTATTATAGTATTATAAAATTCTCCTAAATTAAAATACTAATATAGGATACGTCCAAACCCTCGATTAAAATCAGCTGCTTTTTGAGTAAAAGTATCGAAATCATATTGAATATAATTAGTCCTCCCATGTATCATCGTCTCCAAAAAGTAAAATCTTACAGAAAATATGCCCTTATTTCTAAAAAATATTGGTAAAATGGTCCATTTTGCATAGTAATAATATTCCTTGCACATTTCAATACCCTTTTTGAAAAAAACCATTTCTTCTGAATCTAGGAAAGCTTTATTTTTATATAAGAGCTTAGATTTTGAAAAAAGAGACTTTTTCTCAAGGCGTAATGATATTCCATTCTGAACAATTTCAGATTCAAATATTATATAAAAGAAAGGTAAAACTCCGGGAAAGTATTTCTGGTTATCTTTAAGATGTAAATTTATCCAAATTTTCGTTAGAATTCGAAACAAATAATAAATTAGAGTAAAATAGGTATAAAAGTTAATAACCATAATAAAAAGGAAGAGCTCAGGAGAAATATTATAAATGAGAAGATTGATAATAAGAAAAATCCACGAAGTTAGGAATGTAAATGAGCTACCTGCTTTTTCTACGTAAAAACAATATTCCTTTTTAGAAATGGGATAAAAACAAGGAATTTTTGTCGTGGTAAGTAAATCAAGGGATATATGAATTCCATAAAAAACCATGCCGATAATCCAAGCTATAAGAAATGATTTTTGTGTTAGACTTGAATATACAACACTTATGATTGCTGACAAGATTATCCCAATAACATAAGAGTGAGATCCTCCTCGATGTTCAAGATAATTAGATTTAAAAAATCTTTTAAAGGGCATTATAAATATATCTAAATCAGGTAAAAATGCGAAAAAAATTGCTAGAAAGAAATAGTCAAAGTTAACCTCTTTTAAAAAGAGTATGTACATTAGAGCTCCAAAAATGGAGTGAGTGAAGAAGTCCATAATAAGAATATTTCGTTATAATTTGATAAATAGAATTATGAAAAAAAACTTTTCAGTTATTTCCTAAAAGTGTACTTTTTTTCTTCAGATTCTCGAATTGATAAAATATTTTTTCCGCTACTCATAATTAAAATTTAAAAATAGAAAACTATGAAAGAATTTTTAATCTTGAATAAAGAGGATGAATGATGAGTGATTATAATAAATATTCAATTGATCTTGAAGTAAAATTTAAGCCGTTGGAAATTATTGACATCTCAAAATTAATTGAAAATTGTAAAAAAAAATGGCAAAATTTATCTCTATGTAATGTAAATGATTCAATTGTTAGGCTTGCTGTCATCGAAGGGGATTTTCATTGGCATAAGCATGATAAGGAAGATGAATTTTTTTTCGTTATCGAAGGAGCTCTCTTAATTGATTTGGAAGATAATACTATTAAACTGAATCCCAATCAAGGTTTTACTGTACCAATGGGTATTTTACACCGAACAAGAGCTCATTCTCGTACATCTATTTTACTTATAGAAAAAAATACAATCATACCTACAGGAGATTAAAAGTGAAATGTAACCATCACTGGTGATGGTTAGAAAATTTAGAAAACCAACCTTTTTTTTCTTTTAGTTCTTTTTTAAAAATTATTATTAAAGAAGCCAAATTTAATTAATACAATATAGCAAATAAAATGATATCTATGAGCTTTAAAGTAAAAAATAATGTTTTTTGGGTAGGTAAAATAGATTGGGAACTCAGAAAATTCCATGGAAATGAATATTCCACGCATCGTGGTTCTACTTACAATTCATACCTTATTAAAGAAGAGAAGATTGCCTTAATTGATACTGTTTGGATGCCATTTTCAAAAGAATTTGTTAAAAATCTATCAAAAGAAATTGACTTAAATAAGATTGATTATATTATAGCAAATCATGCGGAAATTGATCATAGTGGAGGACTTCCTGAACTTATGGAAAATATACCAGATAAACCAATTTACTGTACAGCAAATGGTGTAAAATCAATAAAGGGACATTATCACAAAGATTGGGATTTTCAAGTTGTAAAAACGGGTGATACTTTAGAACTAGGAAATGATAAACAATTAATTTTTGTTGAAATGAGAATGCTTCATTGGCCTGATAGTATGGCGTGTTATTTAACTAAAGACAATATATTATTTAGCAACGATGCTTTTGGCCAGCATTACGCCACGGAATTAATGTATAATGATCTTGTTGATCAAAATGAACTCTATGCTGAAAGTATGAAATACTATGCAAATCTTCTCACACCTTTCAGTACTCTCGTCGATAAAAAAATAAAGGAAGTTCTAGATCTTAAGATCCCTATTGATATTATAGCAACTAGTCATGGAGTTATTTGGAGAGATAATCCCACTCAAATTGTAGAGAAATATTTAGAGTGGGCCAATGCATACCAAGAAAATCAAATTACAATACTATATGATACAATGTGGGATGGAACCAAAAGAATGGCTGAGGCAATTTCAAAAGGGATTCGTGAAATAGATAAAGAAGTTAACCTTAAACTGTTTAATATATCAAAAACCGATAAAAACGATATAATTACAGAGATTTTCAAATCTAAAATTATTCTTGTAGGATCACCTACTATCGGTGGAGGAATTCTATCTGGAGTAGCTGAAATTATGGAGATGATTAAGGGAATGCGTTTTAAAAATAAAAAGGCAGCGGCATTTGGTTGTTATGGATGGAGTGGAGAAGCGACCAAATTAATAAGTGATATATTAGAAAAGAGTGGATTTGCTTTAATTAATGATGGAATTCGCGCTTTATGGAATCCTGATGACGAAAGTATAAATAGATGTATCGAATTTGGAAAAGGAATATCAAGATCCCTTAATTAAAAAAAGATTTAAATTCAAATCAATTTTTATTATTTTCTCTACTTAAAAAAATTAGAAATAATAAGTACTATTCTTAGGAATTGTCAGAGTGGAACCATCCTTAAACTTAAAATGGTTTCTTTTAAGAAAACTCTCAAATTCCCTATCGAAGACAATGCGTTCAGCTTTCTCTGTAATTGTAATACCTAGCGTATTTGGGTTTTCGTCTTCACACACAATTTCATACACATCTACTAAGGAATCTAAATTTAGTCCATTTTTAGTTATACTGTCCTTGAAACAGATAGTGTGAGTGAAAAAATTTACTGCGATTAAAAATTCATTGATTCTCATGAAAATTTATTTATTAGTAGTTCGTTCTTTAAACCAATCAATAAAATTAGAGAATTCGTTCTTTAAACCAATCAATAAAACAATAAAATTCTTTATTTTTAAAATACTCAGTATCATATACTCTAAGGATAGAATGTCTAGAAAAGTATAATCCAAGTTTCTTTATTTTATGTGTTTCTGGCATACCAACAATACCTTTAATCTTATAAAGAATGTAATATCCAATTAATTGATGATAATGCTCTCTTCTATTTTGTAATTTTATTGTTGTTTTAATGTCGATTAACATATCATCAATAATTAAATCAGCATCACCTATTACTATTAATTCTATTTTGCCTTTTTTAACGATTGGATTTAAGATACAGACTTTTTTTGCTTTAAATAACTCTGGTTTAACGATAGAAATAAGATTTTTTAAGTCTTTAATATCATTCTTATCAACATACTCAAAATCCTTCTTAATATATCCAGCTCTATAGATTGAGTCTAATTTGGAAAGATATAAAGTAGATTTTATTAAGTCATCAGTCACTTGTCCCGTCTCTAAGAATTGAATATATCTTTCTTCTGCCAGTTTTAATTCTTCTTTTCCTTTCATGTACCAATCTTTCCAAAGTGGTAAAACGATTCTCTCGTCTTTTGTTAGTTTACTTCTCTTCATTTCCACTATTTTTTTCAATCTTTCAATTGAAAACTCTGCTACCCATCTGTGAGTAATTGCTTGAGGATTTAAATATTTTAGATAGAATCGTAAAAGTTAATCAAAAGCAGTTCCCACTCTTCCATAATTTTTTGTTAAAGGTTGAGCTAATATTTCTTTCTTTATATCAAATGACTGCATAGGTATTTTTTTAAACTCTTCCTTTACATCTTGTATAGTTAAGAATTTTGTAAGTTTCATCATTTTTCTCCCATACTCCATTTTTTCAATTCTTTTGTTTTTCCTATTAAAATAATGGTTTAGATGCAAATTTAATTTTTTAGGTTAAATTAAGAATTAATTTCCCATGGTAATCGATTATTTTTCACATACAGATAAGAATGAACTAATTCATTGAAGGGACTTAAGGTTTCAACTGTACGACGCATTAGGTAATTATAAAGCTCACTTATATCAAAGCTTATGAAAGTAATATCTCCAATATTTTAGTACTCGGTAAGTATTTCCATTGTCTTAATTGCAAAAAATAAATATTCGAGGAACATATCAAAAATTACTTAAAATGCATAGATTGGTTGAGGGATTAAGCATTAAGACAGAATTTAATTTAAATTAAAAATATTATTCATAATGCAATAAGTATGCATATTTTGTAAGATTAAATTTCTCATATTTAAAATGTAGGTAATCTCCGTTGTTGGTGGCATTATCCCAAAAATTTTCATTAGCATTTAAAGGTGGTGTTAAAGCTGTTTTTAGGACGAATTTATACTTGACCAAATAGAAATTAAAATAAAAAACTCCAATATTAAGATCAAAATCAATATACATTTTAAAATTTAAATCTAACTTAGTTTCGGAATTCTTTGATTTTAAGAACATTATAATGACTTTATTAATACAAAGATTAACGGGATTGGCATTATTGTAAAAAAACTTATATATAAATCTTTTTTTATCCAAAATTGTAAATAATAATAAAACATTTTTATATTTTTGATAAAAAATTATTATGAAATTCACCTATTGTAAATTATTCTTTGTTATTTGAAGAATTATGGTGATCTCTTTTAATGTTAATAAAGAGTTTGTAGAGAAGATTTTGGGTGTTAAATAAATTTGTAGTAGAGTTGGTTTTGAGTTAATAGGTACTTAGATATTTCTAAAAAAATTATTTATTTCATAAAAAATAAGAAGAAAATAAGGTAATTAATTTTATTCTTACCCATATATCGCTATGATCTTCTATTTCATTACTTTCTTCTCTCATATTCACTTTTAATTTCATTTTTTGTCTATTAA
>CAZRBD010000053.1:0-682 GCA_964598265.1 uncultured archaeon | reverse complement strand
ATTTTCATATTGAATTATTACTCTGATATCGGAGGTATTTTTTATTTCTTTATTTTCTTCATCCAATATCCCTTTTAATTTAATTTCATGTCCAGTATCTAAATAATAAGTAATTTTTAAATCTCCCCCTGAAAATTTTAATCTATAATTTTCATCATCTATTTTCACATGAATTTCGGATTTTCTTCCCGCTACATCATGAATAGCCATTTGAATAACACCTTCTAACTCGATACAAATTCACCTCTAATCGTATTTTCCATATTAAAAATATAAAACTTAATTTACCTATCTTAGAAGAGAGTAATTAGTGGATTTAAATTTTTTGTAATAAACACTAAATTTCATTCATTTTTTTGCCTTGAGCTAATAGTTTCAGTGTGTTTTCCATTGTAGAGTTAATAAAAGCTGATATGTATATTGGTTTTATAGTTCTTGAATTTAGTTAGGATCTCATAGGTATCCCTAATGCCTTTTTTCTTAAAGATATTGAATAGATCATCTAAAGACAATTTTTAACCCTTGCCCTTCAAATTTACGTTAATGTTTAAATCCGACAAAAATATAAATGTCTACTTTTACTTCCAATGACCTTAATTTTTTAAAATAGAAATAAAAAAGAAAAAATAGATTATTTTAAAGAATTATTAATTTCATCCAAGAGAGAATCAAAATCTAATAT
>CAZRBD010000052.1:17562-22738 GCA_964598265.1 uncultured archaeon | reverse complement strand
CTAGAACTATATTTCAAGAATGGTTTGGATTGAAAACTGATCTAAATGAACCTCATGTAAGAGAATTGAACGCTAATCAAAAAGAAAGATTCAAGAAATTCCATGTATACTTATTATTTGCTTACGGTTTTAAGAGAGGTATTGAAAATATAGAGGTTCTCTTAAAGAAGGAATTAAAGTTTGGAAACTGTACTATAAAGGCATTTTATTATAATCATCCAACTGAAAAATGTTTCCATCCTACCTCTAGTATCTTTTATGATCCCGAAGATCGACTAAATGCTGAAAAAATGTGTAGAGAAATTGGATATAATCTATTCTTAGATAAAGAACATTGGTCTAAAGAAAAAAGATGTGTTAATTCTTTAGGGTATGGCAATGAACAAGGTTTATTTATCACATTTTGGAATGTTCCAACGACTACTTTACCGATTTTGTGGAAAAGAGGAAATCATAATGATAAGCTATGGGAACCTCTCTTCTTACGTCGAGCAAAAAAGTAAATAAAAATGAATATGATATTTTAATATTCAATATCTCAAGCATTTTTAAGCACAAGATGATTCTTCTTCATTTGAACCACAATGCTCGCAAAATTTAATGCTTTTTTTTGCTAACCATAATTTAAACAAAATTTCATATCTTCGCTAATAGAAGGGAGTCATTGAATCGCATCCATTTCATACAATTTTTTTTAAAACTAAATCATCTGCTGAAGGAACCCTTAATTTGAAGATATTATCAAGTTTCATTGTAAGATATTCTTTTTCGACCAATCCTGTGAGCGGTTTATTAGTAAATGACCAATGAGGATTCACATAAATTACATTAAATTTTGATTTCGGTAATTGAGTTTTTTTCTTCGGTCTCTCTTTTATTTTTGTTTATTTATATACATCTGAAAATATTAAATGGTAAAAAAGCTCGACTCGAATATGAGAGATAATTACGAGGAGAACATAAAAGGGCAAAGAAAAAGATTAAAAAAAAACTGTTAAGGTAAAATCAAGGCGATCTAAAAAGAACTAAATCTGTTTATGACATTTTGAAAAAAGGGTTGCTTTAATTACAAAAAAAAAAATTATTCCCTGCTTCTTTCATATTTCATTGAAATCAGACTCTGAACTTCATTCCAAATTGTTGGTATTTTTATGATTAGGGAAGTGGATGGAAATATAGAACAACCTTAATCTAGAAGTCTATAAGTATTTCAGGAAAATATTCCAATAGACCAGATCGTACAAGATTGGCTTGTAAATTATTTCCATGAAATCTCCAACTTTGAGTGTTGTTCCATTCCTCTTTAATTTTCTCTTTTAAGTTTTTTATATAAAAATCCATTTCTCCATTAACATTACCCATCCCTGATAGTATATCCCTTATATTTATTCCATGGACTCCTCCTAAAATACAATCTTTAAAATATAATTCTCTTGGAGGGTTTTCTGAGTGAATTGCCTCTCGGAAAGTCATTAAGCCAATGTCATTAGTATAATCCTTTTTTGCTCCAATATCTGTATGAATTGAAATCAAACCGAATATAATTCTATTTTTCTGTTTACATTCCACTTTCACAGGATGAGGTACATAATTTTGGGCATTTAGGATTTCAAATGGAATATGTTCACCTAATTCTTTTCTATATTGATGAATTCTTTCTTGATAATTAGTAAAACTATCTTGTCTGGGATAAAAAGTCCAAAGAAATTCTGCGATGTCTTTCTCTCCTTCTTTGATATTGTATTTTTTGTTGTAATTATTTAAAGAGGTTTTAATTTCACTCATTAGGGCGATTGGAAAGCCTTCCCTTTGAACAATTTTTTGTAATGCTCCATCTTCGACATAAAAAGCAAGACATTCAAATTTATTTCCTGATTTATCAATAATATCATCAATGCTAATTTGAACACCTTCTGGGCTAAAATTCTTTCCAATATCCATATAACGCCTTCTGGTTGTATTGAAACCGCGGGATCCTTTGAAACGAGTAATAAATGGATCGAAAATCTCAATGTTTTCAGTAGATCTTTGTTCATTAATACCAAAATAACTCATCAATGATCCATATCCAATTATTAGAGTCTTTACCATTGTCACCTTCTTCATTTTTTTTCTTTATTATATAATTTTTTTATGCTTCATGTAATCACGCAAAAAAACACACCCCTCAACTATGCGATAAAGGGTGTTAATATTGTCTTAAAATATCGGAAGCGATCTTAAATTCCTCATTATATCCAAACTCAAGTAAGATTTCGGATATTATCTCTTCTACAAAATTTATCTTTTCTTCTCTTTCTTTAAGATTTTTTATATTAGGACTAATAATATATGGATTAAAAGTATCATTTCTACATCTGTAATAAGATTTTTCATCAACAGGGATGAAATCAGGTATAGGTGTAAATTTTAACTCTTTTAAGTTCCAAACCATAAATTCCAAATTTATTTTTTCTATAGAATTAAATTTAGAATAAAATACCTCTAAGAAATCAAAAAATCCTAAAAGGAATCCAGATAAGATTGCAGTCTGTAATCTATTTTTATGTGCATAAATTCTTGAATCATTATACATAAAATGAAAAATGATAAATCCTTCAGTGGAAATCCACACACTCCCCCCATAAATTTCCCTGGTATTAACATGATAAACTCCTTCTCTTCTAGGAGTTAAGTTACGAAAAATATTCTCAAATTCTGGAATATACTCTCTAGGACCATAAGTTTTAGTTTTAAGATATTCTTTAATTTCACTAAATTGTTCTCGACTAAATAATTCATTTTGAGACGACATGGGATATGTTATTAATCTAAATTCTAATATTCCTGAAGGAGAGCTGATTTTAAGGATATCTTCAAATATCTTTTTATGCTTTTCTAATTTATTTATTAACAATTCAGTTTTTCTTTGATTATTAGATCTATTGGTATCTTTTATGGAACCTCTTACAGAGATGGCGTCTAATACGACACTATCAGATTTTTCAGGATTTTCGATACAATCAATAAGGGCTTCATTAAACTTTTTGCAAAATTCCTTGTCACCTTTTGGATCATTAGGATGGTAAAATAGAGTACTTTTAGTACTTATATCAAAAGGTAATTTAGTGCCTTCTTCTGCTATGGTAATAGTTTTGACTTTAAGACTTTGTCTAACACCTAATTCCCAATAAACATTTGCATTACGATCGGTGAGGTCAGCAACCACAATAAAAGAATCATAGAGGTTTAGAATAATCTGTTTTAATATATCTGCCCTCAATTCGTCTGAACGTTGAGCTTTGAGATTTAAAACTTTCTCAATTTCTGGTTTTAAGAAATTTTCAAAATGATTTGTCCAATATTTTTCATCGTGAACCTCAGAACTTTCAGAAAAAGGCATTATAACAAAGCATTTTAATTTATCTTCAGCCATTATTAATATCACTTTTATGCTATTAAAATCTTAAAAGGTAAATTATAAAAAATTTTTCTCTTAATTAAATAATGAAATTCAATACTAATAAAGAAAAGTTAATAGACTTTAGATTTTTCAGTGGATTTCTCTTCAATTTTCTCCCAAAATGGCTCATCCTCAATCTTACCATTGAATTCTGATGAACATTTTTTGAGGTATTCATAGATAACGGGTATATCTTTAGCAAAATGAGGATTAGCTTTTTTTATATCTTGTATCTTTCTTGAAAATAGACCTTCTTGCATAAAAGGAATGATTACTTCTAAGCTGGAATCTAATTTAAATCTAATTTTATCTGGTTTTAAAAAATCAGCATCTATATTTAATTTATCTAAATCATATTTGAATTTATTTAGGAGATCAAGATGATGAAAAATCATAGATATATCATACAGATAAGGTTTTTTCTCATAATTTTGAATTAGAAATTTTAAAGTCTCTGAAATTGCAGTAAATACACCCTGATATTCCTTCTTTGTCATTCTTTCTTTTAATTTAAGATCTAAGTCTAGAAAATACACTGTTTCTCGTAGATTCTTAAAATATTCTTTTAATAAATCTTTTTTAAAAAAATTTTTTATATTTGTGAGAATTGAAATATTTTCCGTATTAGCAAAGCTTTTAATGATTTTTTGATATTGAATATCAATATCTTTCTTTAAATTGGTTATTTGGGGGGCTTTAACATCATCACTTTTTGCTAGTTGTTGTTTAACTTTTAGCTTATTATATTCACCATTTTTATCAAAAAATTTAATCATTTTTTCTATTTGCTCTTTAATCTGGCTCAGTTCTATATGTTCTCTTTTAAAAACATACCATACTAACCATTCATCCCATAAAATTAAAATTTTAACAAATTTTTGAATATAAGAAAGGGATTTTATGATTGGGTCAATATAATCAAGTAAATGTCTATCTGATTTAGGTGTACCTGCTGAAATTTCAAGATTAACTTTATCAAATAAGTAATTTACTATTTCGTGGTGAGGTTGGTTTTTAAAATGATTAAATCTATCATAGATATCAAAAACAACACCATAGAATTTTTCAAATAATTCACCATGTAGAATGTACTTATGCATTGGTTCTGAAATAATAGTTAAATACTCATCTAAAAATTGAGAAAAGGAAGATTTAGCTTCAAACCATAAATTCTTTTGTAAATTTAAGATAAAATGCATAACTGGATTATTTTTGTTGTTCTTAAGTATCTTGTTCTCTTGTATGAAGAGCTTCATAAAATAAATCATTTTTACGCGTTGCAATAAAAGTTTCCAATCTTGAACCAATAAAGGAATTAAAAAAGAGAATGATATTCCCATAAATACTAAAATAAAACAAAATATACCTAAATCTTCACCACTAAATGTTATTAGAAATAGAACCAACGTTAAACTGAAAAATAACTTTGAGCCAAATTTTTTCCTTTCTGGAGTAATAAAAATGTGGTCTAGGCTATTTGATGAGTATCAAGAAATTATAAATAAAGATAATTCAATCGATTACATTGGAGAATGGCATACACACCCAATGGGGAAGATTAGTCCTAGTTATTATGACAATATTGCTTTAAAATTTTTATTAAATCATCCAAAGTATAGTTATCCAAAAGAGCTAATTTTAGGAATAATCAATACTATAAAAGGAATGAGAGTGTTTTTGTATCGATATGGCACTTATAAAATTAAGGAAATTAGTCTTACGACAATTTAGGAA
>CAZRBD010000052.1:0-17552 GCA_964598265.1 uncultured archaeon | reverse complement strand
AAATTTAGGAAATATATATATAAAAAATCTTAAATCTATTTTTATCAATTTAGATCTGATTAAACTTAAGGGATAAAGATTTAAACTTTTTTATGGTACTTCTCTGGAAATCGAAAATAGATTTGAAATTGTGTTCAAATAGGTCATCAAATATCTCCAAAAATATTCTTTTTTGAATTATGCTTATTGGATGCTCAAATTGAATAAAATTATAAACCAGATTTTATTATTATAAGAGTAAGAAAAGGACTCATAACAGGGTTAAAAAAATGCATTTATTTGATTATGTTGAATTCCTAGGTGAAAAGTATTACTTAAAGGATGGAGTATTAATTCTAAATGCTAAAGGAATCCAAGACTTAAAAGAAATCCATAATCTTGCTAACCTAAAAAGCATAAAAGAGCTTCATCTCCAAAGTAATAACATTAAAAATATGGATGGCCTTGAAAACTTAAGATCTCTTATAAAATTACAGCTAAATGACAATAAAATTGAAAATTTGTTCGGTCTAAAGAATTTTATTAATTTGGAGGTCCTAGATTTGTCTAA
This sequence comes from uncultured archaeon, assembly GCA_964598265.1. Lineage (GTDB taxonomy): Archaea > Asgardarchaeota > Lokiarchaeia > Sigyniarchaeales > SOKP01 > Loki-b32. Next base: position 17,002 of record CAZRBD010000052.1, on the reverse strand, counting down.
TAACAATATATCTGAATTTAGCGACTTAGGTAATTTGAGAAATCTTAAAGAATTGGATCTCTATAATAATCAAATAAAGAATTTAAGCGGACTTGAAAATCAAATAAATTTAAATTACTTAATTCTATCAAAAAATCAAATTAAAAGTATGGAGGGTATAGATTCTCTTGTTTCTTTAGAACGCCTAGTCTTATCAAGCAATGAACTGACAAAAATAGAAGGTTTAGAAAACTTAAAAAATTTAAAAGAGATTTATCTTGGAACAAATTTTATTAAAAAGATAGAAGGTTTAGAAACGCTAACTAATCTTGAGATATTAGATATTCGAGATAATCCTATTAAAGAAATTCGTGGACTAGAGAATTTATCTAGTTTACGAGAATTTAAATATGACCCCAATATTCTACCCCCCGCTTTTAGGGTTTACGGAAACAGTGGTAAACATTTTGTGAAATTTTGTCGTGAGGAATACGTTGTAGCCAATAATAATATAGTATTTCTTGAAGATTCAGTACTTGGTTTTAAAGATTTAAAGAATATTCTTCAACTCTCAGGTTTTGGTATTAATAACATTTCTGAAATTAGAAATCTTAACAATTTAACCCATTCCGAAGTTCTTAATTTAGTAGGGAATAATATCACAGAAATTAAAGGATTAGACTCCTTAAAAAATCTAAAATTGCTTTGGTTGAGTCATAATAAAATTATGAAAATCGAGGGATTACATCATCTATATCAATTAGAGGATTTAGCACTAAATAATAATGAATTTGATCAAATTGAAGGATTAGAAACACTTGTTAACTTAAAAAAGCTAAATCTAAAAAGAAATCAAATTAAAAAATTAGAGGGATTGAATGAATTGGGTAAATTGAAAAATCTTTCCCTTAGTTATAATAATATTGAAAAGGTTGAAAATGAGAATTTCCCTGTTAACTTAGAAGCATTATCACTTTCTGGCAATAAAATAGAAAATAACTTCTCTGGAATTAAAAATTTAACTAAATTGAAAAAACTAGCACTATTTGATTGTCAAATAGATAGTATAGAAAATATTTCTGAAATAAAAGATCTTGAAATTTTAAATCTTGGAAATAATAATATTACAGAAATTAATGCATTGAACAACTTACTCAAATTAAAAGAATTAAACTTAGCGAACAATAATATTCAAAAGATTTTTGGTCTATCAGAACTAAAAGACTAAAGAGTTTGGGCTTAGAAAATAATAAAATAAAGGTAATAGAAGGGCTGGAAAACCTGACAAACCTAATATCAATTAATCTAGATGGAAATTTAATAGACAATGAATTATATAAAAATCTAAAACTCTCAAATAATCGTCCAAAACTTTTTGTGAGTTACTGTATCCTTAAACCTGTAATTGAGAGCATTAAAGATCAAATTATTTGGTCAGATTTTATTAAAAAAAATCCGTATTTGAAAGACCTATCTTATGATCACCTCGTACAAATTTCAAATTGCATTCGATATGTTATAATATTAAGAGAAAAGGGGAGAATATTAACCATTGAGACTCCTGAATCCTTAGTTCATAATTTTGACGATTTAATTCGGCCTTATAAAATACATGATGAGATACCATTTAATTTCATTGCTAACAAGTTAAAATTAAAAGATGAAAATTCAGCAAAAAAGCTAAGTGATTACATAATTGAGTATAGCTTATCTGAGCACAGTCTTTATTATAAAGAAAAGGGGGTAAGTAAAACAGGACCTGAAATTTACAAATACCAATTAGCAATTTTTGATGTGCCAAACCAATTGGCTTTTTTTAAAAAAGGGGTTTATAAACTAAGATTAGAAATATTAGAGAATTTCTTATCAACTCAAAGAGGATCTGAAGTGGAAATAATAAAATTAGCATTTATAAATACAGATAGTCTATCCTTAAATTCAGCAGGTTACAACTACTTAAATAAGCACTTAGGTTGGACTTTCATCACAAATTTTAAAGAAAAAAGTACTGATATTGACACAAAAATTGGTAGTTTTGCAATACAATTAACTAACCTTTATCTTAATGACTGGGATAAAATATTTGTAATTTCAGCGGATTCAGACATGGTAGATTTTTTTCGAAAAGCTTTTGACCAAACTAGCTCAACAAAGCTATTTTTTATTACTGATATCGAGATTAATAGTTTAGATCATAATATCAACCTTCAAAAAATTAAAGAACATCAATTTGAACTCAAGATTTATACAAAAAAAGATTAAAAATTAATCTTCTTCAAATCAATTAAAGAAATAGGACCGTAATAATTGTTGTATTATCAGTTTAGAATTTTATAGTATAAGGATCGTGAATTATTATTTAAAAATTAAATACTAATAATTAAGAGTAAAATTGATACTTTATGATATAGAGAGTCTTTAATTTATATATAGAGTCTTTAATTTATATAGAGAGTCTTTAATTTAGCTTAAACCGTATTTTGAAAGACTTAGATAGATTAAGATTATGGATAACGCATTAGCTTTTGTATAAATATCATTAAATTGATTTATTGAGTCTAATCCGTGAGCAATTACATTTCGATAATTTTTCGATATTTGGTCTTCTTCATCTAAAAGTAACCATTCGATAAAAATCAAGATTCTTTCATTTACAATCTCTTTTAGTTTTGGCATCAAGGGTCTTATAGTTCTTTGTCGCTCTTTGATTTCTCCGATACTTATGGTTTCAATATTATTTTTTGCACAAATTTCTCTTAAAATACTTTCGATTTGGAATACACACGATTGAATAGAATCAAAATAGTTTTCATTAAAATAGGACTTCAGACAACGTCGGAACATTCTTATTGAGGCTTCATTAATTACCTCCGAATTTTGGATTTGAGAAACAATTGTTTTAAATAGATCATCTTTATCGAATTTATCAGTTAATCTTTGGAATAGAAACAATTTAAAATTCCAATCACATTCATAACTAACCCATTTTTGTAAAATATCTGATGCTCCTCGTGCGTCTATTTGTTTTCCTCCCCCAAATTTTTTTACATTCCCATTAGAAAAGTATTTTGTTGGTAAAAAACCTGTTATACTACTTTTTTCTTCAGGTATAATCGGAAGAAAACAATCAGAAATAATTGTTTTTTTTATAACCTGTTCTAGGGAATCGTTTTTAAAAGATTCTAATATCTTTTCTATCTGACTATATGGAATTTTACCACCTCCATAAAGTGGGATGATACCATTATTGCATTTAGGAATTAATTTGTTAATACGGGTTATTTCACATTTTACATCATTAATTAGATCCACTCGTTCTGAACAGTATTTCTGGATAACTTGTAATTTCTCGAATAAAAAATGATGTTTCAATGACATTGATTGCATATCCTGTTCGTCCCACTTCTCGTTATCTATTTTTGTTTTAAAAAAAATTAGATATTTTGTAGCAAAAATACTCTTTTTTGTTTTTATATCCTCATTCATATCCAATTTTGAGTAAAAAGTTAAGATATTATCAGTAAAGCTTTGGTCGGTCGTCACATTTCCATAAAAAACTTCATCTACCCAATAATCAATGGCATCAAATATACTATTAGGTATATTTGCATTTTTCAAAACTTTTCCCTTGAGTTTAATAAATGGTTTTAAGATGCCTGACGGATCTCTATTCTTTTTTAAAACTAGTTTTAGTATTGTCCCAACTTTATCAAACATTTTTTGATTTGATATATTAAACCTATGAGATAATTTAATGTATTCTTCTATTAGCCATCTTGGATTATAACGTGTATTTTCTTGCTCGAGAACATTCATTGCAACATTAAAATATAGGGGGATTAGATGATAATTATTGAGTGTCTTGTAATAACAATCTTCTGTAAGTCCCTTCTTGATGTATTCAAAATATACCAATTTTAAAAATTTATTGTCAGTTTTTTCAATTAGCTCAATGTAATACTCTTTTTTTTCGGAGTTAATAAGACAAATCACTCCATCAGAACTGAATTTCAACATATTTAAATATGGATTGCGTTCATCGATGTTCTTACAAAACTCATCATCTGGAATAAAGTCCGGATTACTAAACTTGTGTAATTCTTTATTAAAGTCTATTTTTATCACCTATCATAGATATCAACTAGTTTAAATTAGTCTATGTTTATATAGGACAGAATAAAACATTTTTATAATCATAATATTATCTTAAGTCTAAAAAAATTTTATTAAAATCCTAATAAATCCATTAATTTAATCGTAATCTCTTTCTACTATTATATATTCGAAGTGTAAAGGGAAAGTAAATTACTGTATTTAAATTATCTATAAAAAGTGATTTAAATTCTTCCCGATTCTGAATTGAATATGAGATTCACTAGAAAGTCATTCATCATTTCACTAAATATATCTCCCTCCCCCGTGGCACCCCTCCTAAAAAAGCAGGTGTACTTAAATAATAGAGTATCAAGTTTCTTTTTGATTGTCGCTTACTGGATGTCAACCTGACAAAATTGAAAGTATTTAATAATCATCTTCCTTACTAATAAAATTGTGAAATAATGTTGGAGTTTAAAGTCGGCTACGATTTATTTGAGTTTGAAAATTATTATAAAACAATTTGGGAGTCAATCCCGAATAGAGAACAACCTAATCTTGATAAATTTGAACGAGATATAATCATCGATAATCCTTCTCATCTAATTGTTTGGAAAGAAGGAAATAATTTAATCGATTTTTTATCTGTAATATTAATTTAGGTTTAATGATTAATTCAGGTTTTTCAGAAATTATCTCTGCATTTCCATAAATGATGAGATCGTCGACATCTAATCTTGTATCATAACCATTTTCTGCCCACACTTGAAGGTTGGAGCAATGAACAAAAAACTCCGTCTCTAAAGTTATCTGTTGTTCATTAACATTTCCGTTTTTCTCAATTATTTCATAGTAATTACTCACTAAGTCATCAATAGAAGAAAAGTCTCGCATTTCATCCAACTCCCCGTAAGAGATTTGGATTGCTATGCCCTTACAAATCATAAATTCCTCTCCAGTTACAAATATCTTAATTTTATCTTCTTCTAAGACAACGTCAATCCGATCGTTAATTTTAAACAATTTTTTTGTCATATTGAGACGATTTTGTTTAATAAGTTATATATTCACATATACTATTTAATTTGTGAGTGGGTACCATAATACAGATAAGAAATTTTATATGGAGAAGTTTACAGGTTCTAAACATTTACAAAGGTAAAAAATTCTAGAAAAAAAATGATTTGAGAAATTTATAGTTAAGATTAACTATTCAGTAAATGACCAAGGTTTCTGTCTTTTTAACTTATAGGCTTTTTCAGCATATTCCTCAATCATTCTGTGAGAGTTAAAGTAGGCGGCTAAAGATATAGCATTCTTTTGGCGGAATATCCAACTATCATGATCAAGATATGTAGGTATAATTTCATCATTCAATTTCTCATAGATCACGTTTGAATCAATGTCCCAATTATTTGAAACACCTGGATCATCAGGGTTAGAATCGTCAGGTCCAATCGCCCAACCTGCTAAGGGATTCCTCTTAAACCCTTCTAAATACCAGCCATCTAAAACTGATAAATTTAACACACCATTTAAAGCTGCTTTCATTCCACTTGTACCACTTGCTTCACGGTATCTATTTGGAGTATTAAGCCAGAGATCCACACCGGATACAAGCATATGAGCTAAATCCATGTTATAGTTTTCCATAACGACAACTTTTACTCCATAATTATCATATAAGTAATCTCCTGCTTCAAAGATCTTTTTTATATAATCTTTTCCCTCTATGTCTTTAGGGTGGGCTTTCCCTGCAAAAATAAACTGGAAATGATTCTTACAAATTTTACCTAATCTATCAATATCATGGAAAATTAGGATTGCTCTTTTATAAGTTGCAAAACGTCTCGCAAATCCAATAGTAATTAATTCTTCGTCAAGTAGATTCCAACTATGTCCTTTTTGATAACTTATTAGATTAAATTTATTTTCAATATGTGCATCAAATACATCTAAATCATCTAATTCAATAGCATTTTCTAGAATCGCGGGATTAGTTCTCCAGTCTGGCCACCTTTTACTAAACAATTTTCTAAAAGGTTTACTGATCCAATAAGGGTGATGTATCCCATTGGTAATATAATCAATCTCATATTGCGGAAACATTTTTCTTGAGATTTCACCATGCTTTTTCGCTACTCCATTTATATATCTGGAAAGTGCCATCCCTAAATAGGTCATATTCAAATCTCCATTATCATCTGCTAGCTTTCTGATTTCTGAAGGAATCCTATTTTCAAAGACTTTTTTAACTAAATCTTTTCCGAAGCGGTCATGACCCGCAGCTACGGGAGTATGGGTTGTAAAAACTACTTTTTCTTTTACTTTTTCGATACTCCCTAATTGGTTAAAGAGTTCCAATGTTGAAAATGATCCATGCCCCTCATTTAGATGGTAGGTTTTAATGTTATCATATCCTAAAGACTCTAATAGTTTCAGTCCACCAATACCTAAGATCATCTCCTGTACAATTCGATTCCAACGAGAAGTAGAATCATAAAGAGATCCCGTCATTTTTTTCATCCAATCCTCATTTCCTTTAATATCAGTTGTCAAAAGATAAATAGGAAGCATATGGCCTGATTGTCCTATTACACGATAAAGCCATGCGCTCACAAGAACGTCTTTATTCTCAATCTTCATGGTAATAGGTTTTTCTACTCTATCAAACTCATAATAGAAATTCCATGCAATCTCCCTTTCTCGTTGTTCTCCAAATTCATTATAAAATTGATAAAAGTATCCAGCAGAGTAGCAGAGACATAAAGCTACCATCGGAATCTCTAAATCTGCTGCTGATCTCACAGTATCCCCCGATAATACGCCTAATCCACCACTATACGTGGGAATATTACTATCGATAGCGATCTCCATTGATATATAGGCTACAGTGGTATTCTTTTTCATTTCCTCGTCGATTTCCATTTTCTTTCACAATATTTAAGTTTTTTTATATGAAATATAACGTTTTTTGGAATTTTATATATTACTTGTAATATCCATATTATTAAATATTATCTCAATGGTTAATAATTCAAAAATAGTTTTCCATATAGAAATTATAAGGTCATATTAAACACAAGAAAAGAGTCTTTTGAGAATCTCACTTTGATATGTAAATTTCAACGAAAAAAAAATATAGAATGACAAAAAAAAGAATTAAATTTGTAACGGTTTACCGTTTTCTTCTAAAATTTCCACTTTAATGTTCGGATCCTTTTTCTCCATGATTGTTTTAAACTCATTTAAATCTTTACCCCAATTATGCATTGGGATAACAATTTCCGGTTTGACATCCGCAGCTGAATCTGCAGCTTCGTTAAAATCCATTGTATATGTCCCACCGCAGGGAATCATGGCAACAGTTATATTCTGGCTTGCTAAATCCTTCATTTCAGGAATTCTCTCAGTGTCTCCAGCATGATATATACTTTTATCACCTGATCTCAGTATAATTCCCGCCCACTCATTTTTTTTAGGATGGTTTGCTTTTTTAATATTATACGCTGGTATTAACTCGATTGAAAGATCTTTATAGTCAAAAGAATCTCCGATTTTTATAGTTTGACCGTTAAATTTTTGTAAATTACTGGCAATACTTTCAGGACCTAACACAACGGTATCTTCTGTTGCTATCTTCTTAATATCCCCTCTAGAAAAGTGGTCTCCATGATCATGTGTCGAAACAATTATATCTGCTTTTTCTTCTTCCTTTTTAAGCTGGTAGGGATCTAAATATATTATTCTTCCACTAAATGTTTTTATCTTAAAAGCTGCATGACCTAACCACGTGATTTCAAATTGAAAATCCTCCATTAAGTTCACCTCTTTGTAATTTTTGATTCATATATATTTTATAATTATGAGTTAATGCCTTATAAAATGATGTAAAATGGGGGGATTCTGGAATTGCTAATATCTAACATTGTATTCAATTTCTAGTAATTTGAAAAAATAAGGAACTTCGGTTATTCATTGCCGAAATTTCACATTATCTCTCCTCAAAAGAACCTTGAATCTTTTTTAGTGACTCTAATAGTTGTTTTAGTTTTATTTTTTTATTCTGAATAAAGGGATATCGAGTCTAATAGAATCTGATTCTATCTTATAAAGTTCCATCTAAATAATTTATGAAATCTTCAATATTAAGACAAAACTTTAATCATCTTTTTCATTCTTCCACTCAGGATTTTCGAGTGGAATTTTCTTTGGAATTCCTAAAAGATCTCCGTTATCTAAATTGAGATCCTTGATCCTCTCCATGAACATTCTGTTCCCAAAATCAGGAATTTCATTAATTAGTCTTAGTTTTGGAATAGAATTGATGGGAGCAAATTTAGGATTTATTCTATTTTTAGTTAATTCCTTCACAAACTCATCTTTTAAACTTGAATTTTTCTTGAAGAAAGGATTTTTTATTTTCAAAAACTTCTCTTCTTTCTTATAAATTTTCTTCATTGGCATTGTAGATCTCATTATACTACATGTAGGGCAGCTTATTTCATCTAAACCATGAATGCAGGTCATTTTATCAAATCTTCAAAAATAATTTAGTTTCTACATATTTCGAATGAATCGTTTCATTTAATTTTTTTTATTATAATTTCTAAAATAGAGAATTTCTCGAGATTGATTCATATCCAAAGGGCTCTTAAATTTTTATTATAAAATTTATAAATTTTAATCAATTAAGTTTAATATTCGAAAATAAAATTTAAAATTGTAATTGAATACTATTGATAAGTAAAAAGTGAATATAGATGGCAGAATGGCAAGTAAACGAGGATAAAGCTTGGTTTCATAAATGGTGGCCAGAGGGCACACCTAAGAATCATAAATTTGAGAAAATTTCATTAGGAGATTTTTTCGAAAAGCAGCGCAAGAAATACGCTAATGATAAAATGATGTGGTTTTTAGAATCTTGGATGACTTATGAAGAGACTGGTAAAGCAATAGATTCATTGGCAACGGCACTTCATAATCTCGATGTGAAAAAAGGAGATGTAGTTGCATTCTTAATGCCTAATAGTTTCCAATATGTAATCTGCTTTTATGCGGTAACAAAACTAGGAGCAATTGCTACGGGTGTAAATCCAACCTATAAACCATTAGAAATATTACACCATTTGAAATTAACTGGTGCCAAAGTCCTCATAGTTTTAGATGCATTATACAATGAATTAGCACGTCCAATTATCAAAAAAACAGAAATCGAAAAGATTATTTACACAAATGTAGCTGATCTTGCTTCTGGTCTCCCTGGTTGGAAGAAGGGGTTAGGAAAACTGATTGGTAAAATTCCAAAGGGAAAAGTAGATTTTCCAAACGCTATTAAATTCTTAGATTTACTTAATACAGAACCTAATCTCCCCGATGTGAAGTTTGATCCAACTGAGCATACAGCTACATATATAATGACAGGCGGAACTACAGGTGTACCTAAATCATCTATTTTAACTCATTTCAATTTAGTCTCAAATGCTACCCAAGCAATGTTATGGGTAGGAGGAGAAGATCCAGGTGTAGGAGTTATTGGGGCATTACCATTATTTCATTCATTCGCAATGACGGCAGTAATGAACGTAGCAATTGCTTTAGGTGGTTGGATGATGCTATTTCCAAGACCTCCTCCTACTGAAGAATTTCTAAAGGAAATTACTCACATCCCCGCCCCGAATGGCCTTTTTTATGCTGGAGCAGAGATTTTATTTAAACGTATCGCTGATTTTCCTCAGCTTGAGAAATTTCCCGGTTTAATGGGCAGGTTGAAGTTATGTATATCTGGTGCTGGACCATTACATGCTCCCGTACAGCAATCGTTTCAGAAAAATACTGGTGGAAGAATAGTAGAAGGATATGGTCTTTCAGAAGCAAGTCCAATTGTAAGTGCAGGGAATTTGTTTGGTGAGAGTCCAGTAGGTGTTCTTGGAATGGCAATGACTGGTACTGATTGGGGAATCTTTGACCAACACGATTTTGAGAAAGGACCAATTGCAGTTGGGTTACCGGGATCTAAGTATGGAGAAGAAAATACTGGAGAATTATGTGTTTGTGGGCCTCAGGTTATGAAGGGTTACCTAAACCAACCAGAGGAAACAGCTGAGACTTTAAAAAAGTGGGATGGTAGAACATGGCTTCTCACTGGTGATATTGGGTTCATGAATGAGGATGGAACTGTTGCTCTAAGAGACAGAAAGAAGCAATTAATAAAAGTTGCGGGGCATTCAGTTTTTCCCGCAGAAGTTGAGACAATGCTTATGAGTCATGAAGCTGTTTCTGAAGCTGCTGTTGCAGGACTTCCAGATCCTAAAGGAAAAGTCGGAGAAATAACAAAAGCTTGGGTTGCTTTAAAACCAGAATACAAGGGAAAAATAACGAGTGAACAATTAATAGCTTGGACACAAAAAAATATGACAAAATGGAAGTGCCCTGCAATCCTTGATTTTATTGATGAGGTTCCAAAGAATATCTTAGGGAAGGTCCAGAGACGAGTTCTCCAAGAAGCTGATCCGTTATTTAAAAAGTAATTTATTTTTTTCCTTTTATTTAATTTATTATTTTTATTGTTTTAATTCAATTCATCAAATTTAAACGAATCCTAATTTAATTTCATAAAGTTTTGATATAACAAATAATTAAAATTTACATGGTACTAGTTGCTACAAGCCATACTTTTCAAAATTATCTTTTTTTCTGGTTTGGACAACTATTTTCATTATTGGGCTCCTCTATTATCCAATTTGTAATTATCTGGTGGATTGCAGATGTTACTGCAAGCCCAATTTACCTCTCTATCGCTTTTTTTTTAGGTTCAATCCCGATGGTAATCATAACACCAATAGTGGGAGTATTTATTGATAGATGGAACAGAAAAGTAATAATTGCCATTACAGATTCACTTCAAGCTTTCCTCACTTTTTTGTTGATATTGTTATTCCTAAATAATTTTGCTAATATATGGCTTGTAATGATGATAAATTTTTTCCGTTCTGTATGTCAGGCCATTCATTTTCCATCCGTCAATGCTATTATCCCTTTAATGGTACCAAGGAAAAACCTAAGTAGAATGAATGCAATAAATTATCTTTTTTCCGGTGTTATGCGTGTTATTGGGCCAGTAGTTTCAGCTACATTATTAATGTTTTTAATAATTGAACAAATACTCTGGGCTGATGTGTTTACTTTTTTTATTGCGATTATCCCATTAATTTTTATTAAAATTCCATCGATTTCAGATAATTTAGATCAAATTGAGAAAAGATCTTTCACGAGGGAGTTTAAATCAGGTTTTAATATCTTGAAATCTATAAGAACTCTTTATATCTTAATTATATTTATATCAGTGATTAATCTCCTAAATATGCCTTTTACTACTTTAATGGTTTTATTCGTTAAAGAAAATCATTCGGGGGCGGTGCAAGATTTTGCAATCGTAAGTGCTTTTCTACAAGCAGGAATTGTAATAGGCGCTATTATAGCATCCTCAAAGAAAAACTGGAAAAATAAGGAACTTATTATATTACGTTCCGTGATTATTGGTATTATAGGGTATTCCATTACAACTCTTGCTCCAGAAGGTAATTATCTTCTTATCGGCATTGGAACGTTAATTCATGCCTCAATGATACCTATAGCAAATACGATGTTTCTAACAATATTACAAGCAAATGTTCCAAATGAGACTCAAGGGAGGGTATTTTCAATTGTGGCTAGCATTGCCGCAGCGGTGACCCCGTTGGGAATGATAATTTCTGGCCCATTAGCCGAAATTTATGGGATAGTTCTACTTTTTGTCATTACATTATATTTACAATTTGTAACTCTCGTTATTACGTGGTATTTTACAGATATTAAAAATATCATAAGGAAACAAACTTTTGATGAAATTATAGGAAAATAGGAAGAAATGGACCTTTCTCCAGGATAATTTGAATCACATTGAAAAGTATTCATTTAACCGGTATCAAATAAATTTTAATTTATAGCAAAATTTCTCAACAAGAACCTTAATTTACAATTTGCTGGATATAACCATAATATTATAACAATGACGAAAGGAATAATTTTATCAGGTGGATGGGGTACTCGTTTACGTCCGCTAACTTGTACATTACCTAAAGGTTTAATTCCTGTAGTGAATAAACCGGTAATTGAACGTCAAATCTTACTTTTAAAATCAGCTGGCGTAGAAGAAATAGTACTGGCTGTTAGTGTAATGAGCGATGTAATTAAAAATTATTTTAATGATGGTAAAAAACTTGGAGTAAAAATACACTATACGGATGAAAGACATCCACTTGGTACGGCCGGGGCAATTAAGCTAGCTGAAAAATTCCTTAAAGATGACAATTTTTTCATGTTAAACGGGGATGTAATTATAAACTTTGATTTTAACGAAATGGTTAAGGCACATAAAAAGTATGGAGGAATAGGGTTAATAGCGAGCAAAATTGTTGATGATCCTTCTCGATATGGAGTTTTAATTGTTGAGGAGGGATCCCAGAAAATATTGAAATTTCTTGAGAAATCTGAATATCGCCCTCCTGGAGAAAATTATGGACCAACCCTAATTAATGCGGGAGTTTATCTCTTAGAACCGGAAATATTTAAATACATCGAACCAGAAAAAAAGCTCTCAATTGAGGTAGGGGTGTTTCCGAAGTTAATTAAAGAAGAAAGTATGTTTTACTACCCAATATCTGGTGTATGGAAAGATATCGGAAACCCAGAGGAATTACTAGAAGGGAACATACTATTAATGAATGATATAATAAGCAACTTTAAGAGCCAAAATGGAAATTTAATTCATAAAAACATTGATGTTGAAGGAAAACTAAAGATACATCCACCTGTCACTATTGGAGAAAACGTAGTTATTAGAAAAGATTGTGAAATTGGTCCGAACGTTATAATCGGAGATAATGTATATATAGGAAACAATGTAGAAATTAAAGATGCCGTTATATACAACGAGGCCTATATTTCTAGAGATGTGAAAATAGAAAAGGCAATAATCTCGGATAATTGTTTAATCCATGATGGTGCTAAATTAATCGGTAATAATGATAATCTAATACTTCTCTCCTCTTATGTGGAAGTATTAGAAAAAGTTAATTTAATTGCTCCTTCTAATAGTTCGATTACAGTATGTCATCATGAAATCGTAAAAGAATATACTATAAAGGATAAGATATAGAACTATATTTATCATAAGAAAAGATACAATCATTATTTAAAGAGGCTTAATAATATGGAGAATTTGAAAGAAAATGGTTTGAAGATATATAAAGCAATATTTAGTGGTGAGAAGAAGGTTGAAATAGATGAAATTGAATATTCTATCGAAAAGTTTTCTAGTGGTATTAAGTACGTCGATCTTTTTGGATATCGATATATTGAACAAAATCGCAATAAAAAATCAGAATGGGGCAAGAAGGCTAGAGAAGGGCATAAAATAATGTGGATTATTAAGGGAAGACGGTATTTAGTAAGAATTATGGATGGGGAATTTATAGATTTAAAAAAATAAAGATTATGAATTATTTATTCAAGTTAATATAATTTAAATATCCTTCATAAGACAAGGGTTTTCTCAACATATTTTTATTAATATTCATTATTTTCTATTTAGAGATTATTCTCTCTTTGTTTATAAAAAGAAAACGGAAATACCTGAACAAATTATAATCCACTTTTTTTGTTAAGTTTAGCTACAAGAATCGGACTCCAAATTTTTTCTATAAGGTTGATAAAATCTATTAACTTGCGTTAATTATTTACAATTTTTTTCTTTTCCACTCATTTTTTCACAGTTTCAGGCTATCCTTTTATGAATTATAGGTTTAAGATTTAAGTAAGACAAAAAATATTGTTATATAATGAAATCGAAAAATAATGTAATGATTAAACCTGAGTTATCTGAGAAGGTTAAGAAAATTTACCAGGCTGCATGTAGTCTCGAAGATATGGATGGGAAACTCGGTTTAGGACTCTCAAAAGATGAAAATTCTATAAGACATTATATTTTAAGTCAATCACCGATTTTAGGGAGGATTCCATCTATTGAAGATATTAATAAAGAATTTACTCGAATGAATAAGGAAGATATCCAAGCAATTTTAAAGACATTAGACAAGATTGATGTTATACATCTTGATGAAGAAAGTAAAACAAAGATTGGAGCAGTATACCCCTTTTCTGGTCATAAAACAGCACATTTAATTAAATTCAGAAAGGAACAATATAAAGATATATATTCTATGTGCGCTGTAGATGCTTTAGGAATAAGTTTCATGCTAGATTGTGATCTTTCAATCAACTCTAAATGTCTACATTGCAATGATGATATAAACATAAAAATTGAAGATAATGAAATAATATATCACAACCATGAAAATATTATGGTTTGGTTTGATATGGAATACTCGTGTTGTGCTGCGACATCAATATGTAACAATATCAATTTTTTTTCCTCCACACATCATTTTAAAGAATGGCAACACAATAAACCCACTATAAAGGGATCTCTTCTACAGATACAAGAAGCTTTTTATTTAGGAAAACTATTTTTTGAAAAGCGGTTAAATCTTTAATTTTTCAATAACAAGTTCTAAATATGATTTTCGTACAGAGTCTTCTCGTTTAATGTTGAATAAGCTTAAGAAATCGAATAATACCTCCTTAATCTCTTCGATTTTTTCTGAAGAATCAGTTAAATATTCAACTTCAATAAAATGTTGATTTAAAACTGGCAAGTAGTCAATTAAAGCTTCTATAGAATAGTTTTTATATTCAAATTTAAACAATTCTCTTTCTTTTTTAACACTCAGCACCTCTTTGAATCCGAGTAAACTTAAAATTCTCTTCATTTTTCCATAATCTTCAATTTTCAAATCTATTTCTTCACGAGTCTTAGTAGAATTATCTATCTTTTTTCCTTTGTATGTAAAATAAACCTCGCTCTTTTGATCTTCCGCGTAATTATTTTTAATGAATTTAATCGACTTACGGAGTCTTAAAGCTTCATCAGTCTTTTTGAAATCCCTTAATCCGTTCGGCATATTAAAATATGTATCTTCATGTGTTAATGAAAATTTATAGATCCCCTGTTTTTCTATGAAACGTTTTCTCATTAATTCTGGATCAGTGATTTTTACTTTAATTTCAACTTCAATCATAATAATATTATCCTCATTGATAACAATTATAATGAATTATTTTTTATTAGTATTAATTGATTGAAATGGAGTTGCTGTTTTTATATCTCAATTAAAAGTGGAAGCAAGGAAACTCGCCGAAAAATTCAAATATCTTCCTTATATGACAGAAAGATATATAAAATTCTTAGGTCTAAAAAATACTATTGAATTATTAAAAGCAAATGAAAAACCATTAATCCCATCAATTAGAGTCAATACACTTAAGCTCTCTCCCTCAAAACTAAAAATTAGATTAGAACAAAAAGGATTTAAGTTAGAACCATTAGAATGGATACCATATGGATTTAAAGTGACTAAAGCGAGTTTTAATCTGGGATCTTCTCATGAATTTCTTCAAGGTTATTACTATCTACAAAATATAGCTTCAATGTTACCTGCTTTAATCCTTGATCCAAAACCTAGTGATTTAGTTATTGATATGTGTGCAGCGCCCGGGAGTAAAGCTACACAATTAGCTCAAATAATGGGGAATAAAGGGACGCTTATTTTGATTGACAGAAATAAGAATAGACTCCCTTCTCTAGATATGAATTTAAGAAGATTAGGCATTCGAAACTCGATTATTTTGAATCTTGACGCAATAGATCTTCCGGATTTAAATATGAAAGCAGAAAAAATATTATTAGACGCACCTTGTACGGGAGAAGGCTTAATTAGACAAGATAAGAGCAGGAAAAAAAGTAAGACAATGAAGGATATTGAGAAAATGGCATCGATTCAGAAGAATTTGCTTATCTCAGGTTTAAAAGCTCTAAAGCCTGGCGGTAAATTATTGTATAGTACATGCTCAATCGCTCCTGAAGAGAATGAGTTGGTGATCAATGATGTATTGAAAAATCAATCGAATTATATTATTCAAAAAATGCCAAATGACTATGGAGTGAATGGACTTACCAAGGTATTTGGAAAAAATTTATTGAATCAATTAAACTATTCGCAAAGATTATATCCACATCTTCATAATACGATAGTATTCTTTATTTGTTTAATAAAAAGTCAACAGTGATAATATTAAATATTATATTGGCTAGTTTTTGATTTATTACAGAAAAGTCCTATTTTAGGATAGCATCTTAAAGAAGAGGTTCCTCCCAAAACA
Source organism: uncultured archaeon (assembly GCA_964598265.1). Taxonomy (GTDB): domain Archaea; phylum Asgardarchaeota; class Lokiarchaeia; order Sigyniarchaeales; family SOKP01; genus Loki-b32. The sequence continues at coordinate 607 of CAZRBD010000052.1, read as the reverse complement.
TTCTATGGAGCTCAGAAGGAAGCATTTCAAATGTAAAGATCGAACCTCATAACGATACTTCTTTCATATTGGAAATCAACTCAAGTGTAACTAATGATGGTGAGTATTCTTGGGATATTCCTTCAGGTCTCGAACCTCTTACGCAATATCGAATAAAAATCACGGATGTATCTAATCCTACAGTTTATGCTTATAGTGATTACTTTGAAATTTACTCTTCATCAAAACAACAGATACCAGGATATCATCTAGTATCTCTTATCGGGAGTATCACCTTAGTTTCAATATATCTTGTAAAGAAAAAACTAAAAGTAAAATAATTTCGTACTTTTTTTTTTGTTGAATTTCGGTCTAATACCTTTATAGGAGTGACATGCTTAATATTATTTTGATTTAAAATTTCATCCAATGTAAATTCCTAATAATAGTGGTTCAAATCTTCCAAATTTTATTATATTTCAGTGTTCAACTAGTTTTAATAATAAATTTTATTAGTGGAAATTTGGAAAAAAGAAGAAGAAATAATAAGAATAAGAATCGAAGCATATCGAAGAAAATCGAGGATTTGGTAAGCAAATATAAGAATATAGAAATAGAAAAAAACAAA
>CAZRBD010000051.1:6785-23318 GCA_964598265.1 uncultured archaeon | reverse complement strand
CAAACGAATGGCGTTGAAAGCCTTTATAATTCTTCATTCATTTATAAAAATACCCGAATTTTGATTAAAATCGATTTAAATCTCTGATTGTGTATTTTTCAATTGTTTTAAAAATTTCTTCCCCTAAATCAATTTTATAAAAATTTGCAATGCACATTATCGAAAATAGAAGATCTGATAATTCTTCTCCTAAATTTGAATTAGATTTTTTAGTCTTTTTCGGTTTATATCTCTCTAGTGAGTTTATTTCTTTTGCCACTTCTCCTAATTCTTCTATAATTGCACAAATCATTGATAACGGAGGCCAATAACCTCCATGTTCAAGGATCCAATTGTTTACAATTTTCTGAATTTCTGAAATTGAATTCTCTATTTTCATGGATGTACCATTATTTACGTAAATTTAAAAATTAATATCAAAGATTTTCTCTTTTTCGTGCTTCCCATTCTGCTCTTTTACCTGGGTTATATCTATTCACTTCGTTATAATAACCTGTTCCTCTTGAATAAACTTTAACTTCCTTCGAGTTACATAGAGGACAGATGAATTTTCCTCCTCTAAACATTTTTTTACATGTAGGGCAAAATATAAAATCTGTTGTGTAAGTAAAATAAGCCGTGTTTGTATTAAGGCAAATCTCTTTCGTGAATTCCCACAATCGATTAATATCTGGCTTTTGTTCCCCTAACCAGATGTGAGTGATTACACCACCATTTATTATAGGATGAAAATCACCTTGTTTTTTAATTCGTTCTGATAACGGAATTTTAGCATTGTACCTGAAGTGATCAGAATTAGTGTAATAAGCAGATTTGCCACTTGATTGTACTATAGCTTTTTTTGGAAAATGTTTTAGATCTAATCGGGCAAGGCGGTTACTTGTTGACTCTGCTGGCTGTTCCCATAAAGAATAATATTTAGTATCCCGTTTTGTCATAGATTTACATTTCGCAACCATATAGCTTAAAATTTTTTTCCCCAAATCATAAGCACAATCATTTTCATGTAATTCATACTCAGTTAAGCTTTTCACAGCTTCATTTAAACCTGTAAATCCAATTGAGAGATTCTGATATTTAATGTTAAATATGGGTTTACCGTTGATTTTTCCACTACATAACGGTAAATGACCTGTTTTTAATCTTCTTGCCATTAGATCCCATTTTTTTCTCAGTATTCTAGCAGAAAGTTCCATCTTCTCATCTAATATTAAAAAATAATCGTCCTCATTTTTAGAAAGATAAGCATAGCGAGGTAAATTTAAAGTGACGCTTTGTAATGATCCATTTGTCACGTAATTTTCCCATATATTAGCCTTCACTCTTTTCTCAGGCTCTATTATACAATGTTCTATTATTTGATTATTGTTTAAAAACTTCCTACAACCTTGATTATGAATCTCATCAAGCATCCATTCTGGGCACATATTAAGAAAATAAGGTGTTCCCATAGTTGCTACTTCTTCCATTACTTTTAGGTAAGAAGGCTCAAATTCTCGTAACCATTCTTTTTTAATTTTTATTTCGTGTTTTGGAAATGCAAAAAGTTTTCCATTATGATCTCCTTGAATATATACATCAGTTAACGCATTAAAGAGTCCAAGGCATTCATCTTTATAATCACCATATGTCCCTACTATTTTTCCATGAGCTCCAACAGCAGGAATATTTAGCAAACTATCAGGTACAGTTGGAGCACATGATATTGAAGTAAATGGTACTTTTCCTCCTCTTGTTGCAAATGTTTGATTGGATTCGAAAATTAAACACTGCATCGATTGTTCAATTTCTCTAGCAGCTATACCTCGAGCATATGGAGCTAAGAATGTAGTTATATAATCATAACCCTGTCCCCCTGAAAACTCCCCCTGAATGATCCCAAGCCACTTTGCAAGGTGAGTCGCAGCCATACGTAAGCGTCCTGCCGGTCCTGATTTACTACAATGTGCCCAACCCTCTACTGGCGGCAAACCATGTTCAAGTATCATTCGTGGATCCCATTCTTGGCAGAAAGGTCTTAAATCGAAATATCTTAACATATGTATGTGAACGTCGCCAAATAGATGAGCTTGAGCTTCTTCAGAATTTAAAATTCTTAAAAGAGCATATTCATCAGATATTCTATTAGCAGCCCAATGATGAATACTTTCTGGATTCATGTCTTGATTTACATTTTCATTTACACCATATTCTAAAATAGCCTCATAATCCATTAAAGGCATACCAATCCGAGTATATACTTTTCTTTCTTCTTCAAAATGTTGTTCTGATAAAATTGAACAAACAATTTCCCTAATGTGTGGTCCTGAAAGAAATTTGATACTGGAAGAAATAATTCTTCTAACAACTAATTCGGTAATTCTATCAGCGGAGTTTTGGTTTAACCCAGTTTCGATAATTATACTCTGCTCAATTTTTTTAGGATCAAAGGATACTACATCACCCTCGGTTCTGAAAACCCGGGGTAATAACTTAGTAACGTAACCACGTTTCAGATTTTCAGAATCTTTCTTCTTTAATGTCTCCAATTCTGGTACCAAAACCAATATTAAACATCCTCTTTTTTAATATCTTATATCTGTTTATAATAATGTGATACAATACACTCGTTTTTATTAAATTATTTTGTCGAAAATATGAACTGAGTTTAATTTTTTATTAACAATTTATTATCGTTAATATTTTACCTCTTTTGATATAAAAATTTATTTATTTCTCTAATTTAAACTTATATTATTAACCCTATATTCGATATTTACATTACTAATGATTGAAATCAGAAAAAATTCTTAATTATTTGGAGCCTTTTCAATTTCTAATTTAATAATCCGCACGGAGCTAACAATCATTATTTTTTGTCGTAGATGTATCTACTCGTGATAAATGTTTATTGTTAAAACTTTATAAGAACGGAGGATTAGTTTATTTAAATAAAAAATATTACAATTACATAATCGTTGGCATATCTACTATGAATAAATCTCCAATTAATAAATCTGATATACATCCAATAAACCCTTTAAAAGGTGTTTATCGAAAAACTCTAATCTATAATGATTCTGTTATGTTATGTCATTTTACACTTGAGAAAAATGCTAAGATCCCTATGCATAGCCATAAAGAAAACCAGATTGGTTATGTAATTAAGGGACAAATTAAATTTCTTACTGACGATAATGAATTTATTGTAAAAGAAGGAGATAGCTATATATTTAATTCTAATGAGAAACATGGAGCTCTAATACTAGAGAATGCAGAAATTATTGACATTTTCAATCCCTCAAGACAGGATTATATATAATTATTTTTTGATGAAAAAACAATTTACCATTGATAAACGGCAAGAGAAAATATAATAAACATACAGAAAAGAAATTCTCCTAACAACCAATCAAGAAAAAATTCCTTTTTCTTATGGATATTGTTTCTTATTTTGGTTGCTAGCCCGAAACTGACTGCGGAATTTATTCCGCTAAAAATAATAAAAGTGAATACACCTACTGATAATTTTAATTGTATAATATCTAATACAAACTCAAGTAATATCCAAAGCCCCATAAATCCAAGAAAAGCAAATAAAAATATCCAACCAGAAAATTGGATTATTTTTTCAAATTTAACATCTATTTCTGAAATGGTTGTTACGCGTTTTGGTTTAGATTTCTTGAATTTTGACATCTTATTTTATTAACTAACGTTTCGTTATTAAAAATTTTATAATTCTTAATCTTTATTATTTAACAAATTGAAAATTACCATTACAACTTTGATCTATTCTTGATGAGTAAAATAGCTTTGGCAATATCTCCATTACATTCTTTTAATACTTTTTCTGCTTCCTCATTTTCCACATTTGTTTGAGATGCAACTAATAATATATCATTTTCAGTTATAATCGGTTTTATTTCAGTGTTTTCTAAAGATATTATCTCTTGAATTATTTTTTCACTTCCAATAGAAAAATTCTCTGAAGAAACTTCTTCTGCTTGTCCAATTACTTGATATATTTCTTGACCTGCCTGCTTCATTAATATAACTTCAGGTTGTTCAATAATTAGTGTTTTTTCGGAACCTTCAATAATAACCCTTGTAGCATCGATTTGATCCATGTTGATCCCTTGTTGGGACATTTTTCTACGCGTTTCTCTTGAACCAAATTGCTGACCCTCTCGTTTTTTTACTGGTTGTGGTCTTTTTGGTTTGGACTTAACTTTATTTTGCATTCCCTTTGGTAACTTTACCATTATTTTCTACTTCTTTCATTCTTGAATAATTAAATTATATAATATATGTTGATTTAAATTTTTGATTTATAAATTCCTTTTCTAACATTTACGGCAATGCCACTTGAAAATGATTTTACGTAAGAAATTGGGAGTTTTAACTTCCCTATAGCCAATAATTCATCGTCTTGATTAACTACAATGACTTCATCTAAAGGTCTTAAATCATTATCTATTTTAATGACATGTTTACAGAAAACATTCCTCCCCTTTCTTATAAACTCTGAGATTTCATCTAGAACAACCACTCTCAACTTTGGAGTCGAAATATTTCTAATTATTAGGTTAGCAGAATACAAACTTAAGGTAAATAAACCATTATTAGGTCTTAAAGGAAATAATAAATTATTTTTATGGTATATATATCTTATTTTATCAGTATTTGGTGATCTTTTGAAATGAATAAGCTTTAAATCTCCAAAAAAAAGATTTGTTATACTAACTCCAAATTGATAATCTGATATTGCCAGAATTTGTCTTAAGCCTAAAAATGTTTTTAAATCCATGTTATCCATGATATTTTGAAAATATTTTAATTAAAAAATAGTAAAAAATAAAATAAATATTATAAAAAATTTATGAATAAAGTCTAGATTCTTCCCACTTATCTTTAACCTTTTTCATCACTTTATCAATTGCTTCTAAAAAATCTTTTCTCACAATACTTTCAGCTTCTTTTCTAATCGCGAACATTCCTGCTTCAGTACAAATAGCTTTTATATCTGCACCAGTTGCACCCTCAGTTAAGTTCACCAATCTTTTAAAGTCGATAGCTTCTTCAACTTTTAATGATCTTGTATGAATCTTAAATATGGATTTTCTTGTGAGTTCATCAGGAATAGGGAAATATATCATGCGATCGAACCTTCCAGGTCTTAATAATGCGGGATCCAAAATATCCACTCTATTTGTGGCACCAATAATTTTTACATCACCTCTTTGTTCAAAGCCATCTAATTCACTTAACAGTTGCATAAGAGTTCTCTGTACTTCTCTATCACCAGATGTAGCAATTTTTAACCTTTGGGATCCAATTGCGTCTAATTCATCAATAAATAAGATAGTAGGGGCTTTTTGTTTAGCTAGATTAAAGATCTCCCTTACAAGGCGAGCACCCTCCCCAATGAATTTCTGAACTAATTCGGAACCAATTATTCTAATAAAAGTTGCTTCTGTTTCATGAGCTACTGCTTTAGCTAATAGTGTTTTTCCAGTGCCCGGAGGTCCATATAATAAAACTCCTCTAGGAGGTTCAATTCCAATTCTTAAAAAAACTTCTGGTTTTTTTAATGGCAATTCTACTGTTTCTCTTACTTCCAATATTTGTTCTTCTAATCCTCCAACATCAGAATATGTTATATCCGGAACTGAATCAATTACTTCCATACCTTTAACAAATGGATCTAATTTAGTTGGTAAGACTTCCATAATCGCAAAAGTTCTCTGATTTAGAGCAACTCTCATGCCAGGGGTAAACTTTTCATTCTTTACTTTCCTACTAGTGTTAACTACAAAACTAGGACCTGTAGAACTTTTTACAATTGCTCTCCCTTTATCATCCAAACAATCAATAATTGTGGCAGATACTAATGGTGGTTCTCTTAACCTATCAATTTCATTTCTTAAACTATGTAATTCCTGTTCTAATCTTAAACGTTCAGCGTCTAATAGTTGTTTTTCTGTTTCTAAATTCCTAAGTCTTTTCTCTAAATGACGAGTATAAGTGATTAAATACTCTCCATCCTTTACTTCTTCTTTTTTCCTTTTATCTTTAGTCGTAGTCAAAAAGAGTGTACCCCTTTAATTCTTACTTTAGTTTAAAATTTTAAGAAAATGATATATTTTAATAATAAACATTAATTCATTTAAATTTAAGGTTACTTCCGGGTAATTACTTTAAAATCTTGATAATTACCCTAAAGAATTTCTAGATTAATACATTAAAAACCGAAAATTATAAGAATTTTAATTCAAAATCTATAATTAAATATTAGTTCTTCCATTTATTCACAAACATTTCAAACATATGCCAAAACCAGATTATAAAGAGTTTGACAAGGAATGTCCGATATGTGGAGGAATAATTTGGGGCAAGGGGCTAAGAGTTTTGATAGAAGGAGGTAAAATTACTGTATGTCTTAATTGTGCCCAATATGGAGAGAAATTAACTGAACTATCATCAAACAGTTCCAGTAAAAAACATCGAACTTCAGGTAAAACAAAACAACGTAAAAGGAGAGTTTATGAAAAAAACTTAAGGGATGAAATTGAAATTGTTCCAGATTTCGCAAAAAAAATAAGAAATGCAAGAAATTCTCTCGGACTTAACCAAGATCAATTTGCACGGAAGTTAAATGAAAAACCATCACTACTGCGAAGAATCGAGACAGGAAGAGCCAAACCCACTGTTAAATTAGCTAAAAAAATAGAAGAAGCGTATAAAATTAAGTTGCTGCAAAAAGGTGATATGATTGAAGGGTCGATCCAGAGAGACAAATATATGAAAAAATCAATTCGCACATCCTTGGGAGATATCGCATTTATTAAAAAAAAGAAGTGATGATTTTTGATTAAATGTTAATCAGAATTAATTATCAATTTTTGAAATCTTGACTATGGCTGAATTATATGCTCCTGAAAAACCTAATTCTTCTGGCTTATCAGGTATAAACATATTAACATTTGTACTTCCCTTTATAGATGTAGATAATCCCGAATATATGAGAACTACGCCTGATTTTAAAGTTGATAAATCTTCTAAAATATAGATTCCGGATCCGTAATTATTCGATACAAATACTTTATCCCCCACTTTTAAGCCCAATTTATTTAAATCATCCGATAATAAAAAAACCTTTTCAAAATCCTTAATATATTTAGATTGTATTTGTTTTAATTGAGAATGTAAAAAATTTCTATGAGCTGGTGTAATAAGCAGAAATTCATCTTCTTTACGTACTAATCTTTGATTTAATATTTTTTCTCCAAAATTAAAATGTGGTCCACGTGTTAAAATATGACCATTTTGTGTTGGAAATTCTAAATTCTCAAATGGAACGTATTCTTCATCAAAAGGTAAATAATATCCATTCTGTTCAAGATTATTTCGAATATTTGATGGTAATTTGTTTAAACAGTAATTAAAAATCTCTTCTTCTGTTTCTTGAAAAAGTGGTTGGTGTTTATACCCAATATTAATAGCTAGCTTCTGGAAAAATTCGAAATTAGACAAACAATACTGAAATGGGCAAGGACCTCCAATATTTACCGATAAACCCGGAATGTAATAAGAAGATATAAAATCATTACATTTTAAATCAAATTTTGCTGGAATCACAATATCGGCATATTTAGTAGTTGCATTTAAGAACATATCTAATACCACTATATATAAATCCTCATTTATTAAAGCCTTTCTTAAAAGGTTCTGATTAGGTAAGGAACTCACTGGATTCAAATTATATATGAAAAGAAGGTTATATTCCCCAGATAATAGTTCATTTCCAAGGGTTATTAATGGAATTTCCTTTAAATCAAATTTATTCTTCACTTGGATAATATAATCTTGAATTGGTTGAAGAAATGGTTTCAAAAAATCGCTTTGAGAAAAAATTATTCCCGTCCCAGGCTTTCCAATATTTCCAAGCAAGATTTGAATTAAAGCGATGGTATTAACAATCCTACCCCCAAAAAAATCTTTTTGAATGCCGTAACCAATATTAAAAATAGTATGATGTTTGAATTTTAACAGAATATCTACAAAATCTTGAAAGCTTTGATAATTTACTCCAATTTGCAACAATAATCTCTCTTTATTTATAGTATCAACTTCACAAAAAATAGATTCGTAATAATCTACATTTTCCTTTAAAAAATCATCATCCCAAGCTTGTTTAGTTATAATCTCATTTAGAATCAGTTTTACTAATAAAGGTTCTGTACTTGGGTAGATGTGCAAAAATTTATATGCTTTTTCAGCAATTTGAGTACGACGAGAATCTACTACTATAACAATAGCTCCCCTTTTGATTGCTTGCTTAACTAAATAATAGGTATGAATATTACTTTCAGATAAATTACATCCCCAAATCACTATCAAATGGGTTTTATCACTATTTAATTGAAATGGGTTTGTGGTTGAATATGTCCCAAATAATTTGGTTAGTCCCGCACATCCACCTTCATTGCAAATCCCTTTACTTGTAATAGTGGCTTTAATTTGCCCAAAAAATCTTAAGGGAGCATATTTTGATATTAATCCTGAATTTCCAGAATAAAATGCGGCTAAAATTTTCCGTGAAGCCATATTTTCTAAATTTTTTTCGATTTTTTCACTGATAATATCGATTGCTTTTTCAATAGAAATATTTTTAAAATCATTTACAGATTTTGGACCGTTTCGTATTAAGGGGTTAATCAATCTATCTCGATGATACAATAAATGCTACCTTTGTTTAAATTTTGGACAAAAGAAACCGTTTGTAAAAGGATGTTTTTTATCTGGAATAGCTTTAATTAGTTTATTTTTTGGTGCATTATCATCCCATAATCCTTTAAAAACACAGGATCCATAACAATCTTTCGAACATGTGCCGAACCGGATTGTATTAAAAGTTTTTTTAAAGTTCATTAGAATATGTGTTGATAGTATAAATACAATGTTAAATGTAATAATTCAGTTAAATATACGATCCAATGACCATTCACGAATCGTATTTAACCCCAATAATCTTTTTAAATACTTGTCGCTTATGGGATATGAAAAAATTGATTTATTACATCGAAATATCAATATTCTGAATTAATACTATCTTATTCTTTAAAAATTCGATGATTGATCGGTTATCTTGTGCCTTGAGAGGATTTCCACAATCAGGACATCTAAAATTCCGCTCGAATGCTTCATCAAAATTGTATTTGATGGCTGATGTTTGACAGGTTTTGCAAATAAAGAAATAATTGTTTTCCTCAAATTGTAACCTATCCCTTAATTTACCTTCAATCAAATTCTTTTTCTCAAGCAGAATTTCTTCAAATAAATCAAACTGATGCCACCAGTAATAAATAAACCAACCAGTTGATTTATCACGAATCCGTCTAAACTGCGCTAATTTTTCAGAATATAATTTATATAGGGTTTTTCGAACAGAATTTAATTTTAAAATTTCTTTACCATCATGTTCAAAATCCACATCTGTATCCTTAATACTCTCTTTTATTTTTTCAGTAATATCTTCATCAGTTATATCCAATGATTTTGCATTTAAAAGCTCCTTTCCAACATATATAGCTATTTCTCCTCCTATAATATATAAGAAAGATGTCAAATAGGGATTTAATTCTTTAATATGTAATAACCTCATTCACATTAAGATCGTACTTGAGGTGTTAAATCTTTTATAGAAATTAAATTTTCTGGAAGTTTTAAAAAAACCTAACACTCCTAACTATACAACAATAGAATATTGCTTTTCTATAATTTCCCCGTCTATATCAATACTGCGGAATATTCTTCCTTTCCTTATAGCCATTATTCTCAGTAATCTAGAATCTCTAATGTTTTTAGAAACTTCAATATCTGTTATTTTGTAATTATTAAAAATTGTAATTGATTTCCAATCTTTTGTTATTTCCGATTTAAAATCAGGTAAGGATAGTTCTATTATGTTTCTGAGATTTTCTTCAGTATTATTAAGATATCCTTTACAAAACTGAATTCTTTTATCAACATCATCTTCCCCGATTTTTTTTTTAGAGGGTTGGGGAATATTTTTTTTAGTTATTACTTTGCATGAGGGATTAATATTAAAAGAGATTAAAAAATAACTTGATTCACGGAACGCTTCGATTCCTTCTAACAAAGTATTTTTATTTGTAAAATCGATAATTTCTGCTTTATAGTTTTTCGTTTGTCCTGTAGACCGCTTTAATTTCCAATTAAAACCTAATCCTGTGAAAATTTCATTTACGTCGGAACCACTAATTAACTTACCTTTAATTTCAAAATTTTCTTTTGGATCTGTAATACTACCTGTTACGATCTCAAGAATTAAATCTTCATATTCATGAGACCCTCTAAGTGTGATTTTAGCCTTAGTTTTAGAGATTTTCAAAGCTGGTCCAATGAAATCTCCTCTAGAATATTTGTAAAAGTGGCGATGAACATTCATGTGATTTTTTGAGGGTTCGTTTAGAATAGGGGTTTTAATAATTTTATTTAGGAAATGCATTTTTCATTTCGACCTAGATTCCAACAATTAAATTCCATTTATTTAATATCAAAAAAATATAATTTTATAAAATTTTTTATTTAATAAACTTAAAAAAAAATAAAACATAACTGAAGATACTGAATTAAACAAACAAAATAAATCAATCTATTATGGCAAGTTTACCATCCTTACCAATTTGGATTTTTGGTTGGATTTTTCTTTTCATAGGAATTATATCATTAATTGTTTTAATAATCTATTCAAAATATGGAAGAGAATTATCAATACGACTTTCTGTAATAAGTATTATTTTTGCTTCAGTATTTTTGGGTTTTGCACTACATTTTTTTTTATTATCTTGGGGTTTATAGATATCTTAGATAAAAGAAAACTATTTTTATAAGAATCCCAATAGAAGTTGGATGCCTAAAACTAAAATCCCCATAATTTTTATATCAGTATGTTTTTTGTCAATATTTAAAAAAGAAGAAATGTAGTATTTTTATTAAAAATTTTAAAAATTAAAACTAAAAAATCAAAATTTGGAAATTAAAATGTTGTTTCAAAATCCCGAACCTTTGTTCTTTATATTGTGGTTAATACTAGCAACAGTAATTGTAGCCTTGATAATTTACATCGTTATCCTTCTTCTTGAATCTAAGACTCGAGCTTCTGATAAAAAATTCATGATAATTTTATTAGCTTTTATTGTGGTATTACTTCTACCAATAGTTTTAAATGCGATAGGAAGTGTGTTGGGTGCTATTGGAGACGCTTTAGCCGGAATTAGGAATGCAATAGATGATGGAGGATCAAATTTTCTAGTTAGGTTAGTCCCTGTTGTAGGTTTCCTCATTCTTCTAATACTTGTGAAATTCTTAATTGATATTCCTTGGGATAAATCAGTTTGGGTTTCTTTACTCATATTATTCCTACTGTATATCATGTATAGTTTGATCCCTGAATTGTACACATTCTTAGGAGTAGGCTTTTAGAATAAGTGAAAATTTTTAATTTTCTCCTTTTTTTTCTTTTCAATTATTTAGAATCTTATCAAATTCTGTTATTAAATCCAATAAAAAATAAATAATATATCATAAATATCAGATTTTTTCTTTAAGTTTTAGTCTTGGAGCTAATCCTAAAGACATCATTTCTTGTAGTAATAATTTAAATGCATAAGAGCAAACAACTTTTGAGATAATCGTTCCTTCTCCACATACGGGACAATATCGTTTATCCCTATTTCGATCATATACCGCTAAGAGACCACATTTCTCACAGACTAAAATAACAGTGCGATCTGATTCATCTAAAAGTCTTTCTTTTAATAATAAAGCAGATCCGTGACCAACTAAACAATCTCTCTCCATCTCTCCAAATCTCAAACCACCCTCACGAGCACGACCTTCTGTTGGTTGCCTAGTTAAAATCTGTACGGGACCTCTTGCTCTTGCGTGGAGTTTATCTGCAACTAAATGATATAATTTTTGATAATAAATTGGAGCACAATAAATTCCCGCTTCATATTTCTCTCCTGTAATACCATTATACATAACTTCCCTTCCATTAAATTCAAATCCTGCTTGAACTAACTGCTTTTGAAGTTCTGTAATATCTGTCCATTCAAAAGCAGTTGCATCTCCTAGCTTACCCGTTGTACATGCTATCTTTCCACTTATTCCCTCAAAAAGCTGTCCTAAAGTCATTCTTGAAGGCATAGCATGAGGATTTACTATAATATCTGGAATAACTCCTGAGGAAGTAAAGGGCATGTCAACTTGATCAACGACCAGACCCAATACTCCTTTTTGACCATGTCGTGAGGAAAATTTATCTCCTAATTCTGGAATTCTTAAATCTCTAACTTTAATTTTTACTAATTTATTTCCATCAACAGTTTCTGAAATGATAACCGTATCGACAATTCCTTTTTCATTATGTCGCATATTTTTAGAGGTTTCACGCCGGTTGGGTTGCATTAACTCAAATTCTTCGTATGATTTTATAAATCGAGGTGGGGAAGTTCTTCCTACAAGTACATCTCCCCCATCTACTTGCGTTTCTGGTTCTATAATTCCATCTACTTCAGATAATAGTCTATAGGATTCAGCAGATTTGAATCCTCTAACACCTCTTTCAGGAATTTCAAATTTATCTACCTCTCCCCCCGGGTATTTTCTTTCTTCAGCATCATATGTTCTAAAGAAATGACTACGAGCAAGACCTCGTTCAATTGAAGCCTTATTAATGATTATAGCATCTTCAATATTGAATCCTTCAAAACTCATCATCGCAACTATAAAATTCTGTCCTGATGGTCTTTTATTTATCCCAATTATCTCCATAGGACTCGTTTTAACTAAAGGTTGTTGAGGGTAATGAAGGGTATGACCTCGTGTATCAAGTCTCAAATGCATATTTGCAGCAAATAAACCCAATGCTTGTTTAACCATCCCAGCTTCATAAGTATTTCTAGGAGATTGATTGTGTTCAGGAAATGGAATAATAGATGCACAAATTCCTAAAATAGCTGCGGGTGATATTTCTAAATGGGTATGCTCTAGCGTGATATCCTCTTCAAACATAGCAATATATGCGTTCTCCTCTTCTTCAGCATCTAAGTATTCAAGCACACCTTTATTAACTAAATCTGACCAAATTAATTTACCATGTTTTAACTTTTCAACATCTTCTTTTGTAGCTAAAATTTTCTTATTTTTTAAAATAAATAGCGGTCTAGTTGCTCTTCCAGCATCACAGTTGATTTGTATTTCTTTCGAATCATGATAATACCCTATATTAACATGCTGACCTATCTCTCCTTTTCTACGTTTTTCTCTTAATTGATGGATAAATGGATTGTGTTGTTGGTGTATTCCTATTAATTTCCCATTTAAAAATACTTTTATCTTATCCCCTTTAATATTTTTAACTTCATTTATCGGAATGACTCCCAAATCGATTAAAATATTTTCAATAATTTTCTCATCTGCTCCAACGGAAATTATAGATGCTAAAGCAAGATTTTTAACTAAACCACAATTTGGGCCCTCAGGGGTTTCTGCAGGGCAAATTTTACCCCACTGGGTTGGATGTAGATCTCTGGCCTCAAAATGAGGCTGACTTCGACTTAGAGGAGAAATAACTCTTCTAAGATGACTCAAAGTTCCTACATGGTTTGTTCTATTTAGAAGTTGACTAACACCTGCTTTTCCCCCAACCCAATTACCAGTAGCTAAAGCATGTCTAATTCTTTCAGTAATAACATCTGCCCTTACGGCAGTTTTTATATTTGGTGCTCTTCCTCTAACAGCAGTTCTTTCTAACTGATACTTTATATCTTTTACAAGGTTTAAAAAAGCTACTCTGAATAATGACGTGAATAACTCTCCAGCCAATTTCAATCTTTTATTAGCATAATGATCTTTATCATCTGGTTCTCTTAAACCTAAGGCAAGTTCCATTACTTTTTGTGCCATTTGTCCTAAATAATAAGCCTTTTTTATTCTATCCTCCTCACTATTGCCTATATGTGGTAAAAGGTATCTATCTAAAACTTGAAGTGCTCTACGGATACGATAATCTTTCGTTTGTCCTATTGCTACTCTTTTTCCTATATAATCCAAAGCATTTTGTTGTGATTTTTCAGGATCCTTTAAAACTTGAATTTCAGAAGCAACATCAATAACTGGAATTAATTCTTTCTGAATCTCATCATTTTCAGAAATTGCCTCAAATATTTCCCTGTCTGAGTGTAAACCTAAAGCCCTCATAAGAATAGCTAAAGGAATCTTTCCTGGAACAGATGGAAACGAAACTCTTAAATTTCCATCTTTTTTTCTTTCGATCGTAACTGGAGCTCTAAATCCACTTCTAGTAGAAAATACTTTTGCTTGATGAGTTGCACTTGAACTTCTACTTGCTTCTTCAGCTAATATTCTATTTGGAGCAAGATCTTCCTGAGTAACTAAAACTCGCTCAGTCCCATTAATAATAAAATATCCCCCCGGATCAAGTGGATCTTCACCACGATTTATAAGCTCCGGTTCAGATAATTTCTCTAAAGGACATCGACAGCTTTTAAGCATTATAGGAATCTTTCCAATATATATATTAAGAGTTTCTTCAGCTTCTTCTCTTTGTGTTCGTTCATCAATAGTTATTGGCGTCATTTCTAAAATAATGTCTGCGGCATAACTTAATTCCCTAATTCTCGCCTCAATAGGAGTTATCTCCATAGTGGCTCCATCTGCTTCTCTTACTTTTGGAACTCCAATTATAATTTTACCAAATTTAATTTTAAATCCAGGAATATCAGGAATAACTTCCCCCGATTCATCAACAATTATTTGCATCTCCTTTTCAATAAAGTCATTATAAGAATCCAAATGTTGACGAACTAAACCCTTTTCATCAAATAAACTTTTTAATATAATCCATTTATCTTCATTAGTTAATTTTTCAGAACTCAATATCGATATACCTTTACTAAATTTAATTTTAAAATGAAAAGAAATTGACCTTACACTTTTTCCTTTTTAACATAGCGATAATATTCTACCATTTTAACTGATGTGTTTGAATCTCTGATAATTTTAATGATATCTCCTTCTTTTGCTCCTATAGCTATTGCAACAGGATCTTTTTCGAATATCTGAGGTAAGTCATTTTCTGTTATCTTATACTTTTCAAGGAGATTTTTAGATTCTTGTTGGGTCATTAGTACATGTTTAGGTACGAATTTATGAAGTTGAACATCGATTTGCTTCTTCTTTGTCAAGGAAAAATCCTCTCTTTTTTACAAATTATAAATTTAAAAATCATACTTTTCTAAAAAATTTTACTTTTTTTCATTTCTATAATTTTAATAATCATTTAATAAGTATCTCTTACTTTTGAAAGCATTTAAAAACCCAATATCCACTTCTTTTACATAAAATCTCAATTCTATTATCTGAAAAATTGTTATTTAGATAATTTAAAACAAACAAGGCTCCCATTTTCCTCTTTATTACAAATTGTAAGTAACCAGTTGGCTTTAAAAATGATGGAATTTGATTTAATAAATCTAAAAAACTTTTTCTTCCTTGTCGTAAGGGAGGATTAATATAAATTCCATCAAATTTTAGATCTTTATTTTTAATTGGTTCAAAATAATTTCCCGTTAAAACTTTTGTCTTAACTTTCTTTTTTGGTAAATTTATTTTAATATTTTCTTTTGTACACCAAATTGCTCTTTGGTTAATATCTATAAAAAAAATTGTACTTTGGGGTGAATTATAAGCAAGTACAGTCCCTATAGGACCATATCCGCATCCTAAATCTAGAAGTATACTCGGCTCTTTCGGGATAAACATATGATCAATAAGAACCTTGGTCCCTAGATCTAGTTTCTTAAAAGAGAAGACTCCAGTTACAGTTTTAAAAATATAGAGGTGTCTTCTTAGACTTTCTGAAATTGTATGAATTTTTACATCTGCTTCAGGATGTCGACTATAATAATGGTTTTTATTATTATCCATGACTTAAATAAACTTTCAATGATAACCTATAATTTTTCATTCCATCGGGGATAAATCCCTCTAGCCATAAAGATCTTATTAGTTTTTACTAACAATCCTGACTTTGCTTTATACATATCCAAAGCACCTTTCATGGCAGTTCCAAAGCCAATTAATTCTTTTTTTAAGGTCATTAATGCAACAAACGTGTCCACTTTTATCCTAGCATCAATATAACAAACTCCAGCTGAAGCTAAATCAGCTCCATGGCACAAGGCATCTACGGCTGTATCTCTAACATAAACCTTTGGCACATGAGACACCATATCTTCCATTGGTAGTATTATCTTCTTTAAATAAAAATCAATTCCTTCGATTTGATAGAGAGAATATGCGTCCTTCAAATTTTGAAGAGTAAATAAATTCTCCTCCTTGAAGTTTCCAACTCTTGTTCTTCTTAATTCAAGCATATGAGCTCCAGAACAAAGAGCTTCTCCTATATCAAAACACAGCTTTCTTATATAAGTTCCTGAT
>CAZRBD010000051.1:0-6775 GCA_964598265.1 uncultured archaeon | reverse complement strand
TGATTCACATCCTACTCGAAATAACACATGGTTATTATTCACTTCAATTACATCACTATAATAAATCTCCCTTACTCTTAACTTTCTTACTACTGATGATATCAAAGGAGGTCTTTGATAAATCCTTCCTGTAAATAAACCAAATATATTTTTAATTTTCTGTATTGTTTCTGGATTGTGTAAGTATAATATTCCTATATATTCCTTTCCAGCACTTAAGAGTGCTGATAAAACTCTTGTTGCTCTTCCGAGAGCACAAGGTAAAATCCCAGTAACCTTTGGATCTAATGTACCTCCATGTCCTGAGTTTGTAATCCCGAGTATTTTTCTAACCCATGAAACTACTTCATGACTAGTTGGACCACTCGGTTTATCTAAATTTATAACACCATATTGAAGAAGTAAATCAATACTTCTGTTTTCTGGTTTGCATCCATAGTTTGAGTTAGTTATATCTTGAGATTTTACTAAAAGTTGCTCTGATTCATCAGAAGGTAATTTAAATGAGAAATTTTCCATACAATATTATAATGAGGTTATTAATTATATATTTATATAATTAGCGATTTCATAAACTTTTCTTAATGCTCCAGAATAATCATTTGAATTTAAAAAATGAGTAAATGTAGAAAAATTGCGGGCTATAGGGGAATTGAACCCCTGACCTTTCTTTTTAAGGAATATGTTCCCATAAATTTCAGGTTAAAAGCCTGCTGCGCTACCTGCCTGCGCTAATAGCCCATATAATTTTTTTTAAATTAATCTTAAATGTATGAAAATAAATCAATAATTTTATAAAAATTTTACTCAATTGAGTTTCTTCTCTTATATTTTCACATTCTTTGCAAAAAGATATAGAGAATTAAGCTCACTTGCGGAAATGTTCAAATCCATTATTCTTTAGAACAGATACTTTCCCATCTTTTAATATATAAATTTTTTCTTCTGAAATTACCTTCCCAATTTTAAAAAGTTGACCACCTCTAGCTTGAATTTCTTTTTTGGCTTCGCTAAAATCTTTCGGATTAATTACAAATAATTGAATATATTCCTCCCCTCCATCTAAAACAATATCCACTAATGGAACGTTGTAATCTTCACTGTATTGAAAAGCCTCTGAATCTATTAGATCTTCATTAAAAATTATTTCAAATCCTAGATTTGGATTTGATAACAATAAATCATATAATGATTTTGATAATCCATCTGAAGAATCAATGCTTGAAACAGTAAATTTTTTTTCAGATAAAATAAATGCTTCCACTTTAGAGATTTCAGGTTCTAAAACGCTTCTAATAGATCTTTTATAGTTTTCAAAATACCTATAATCCCTTTTTTTATTAAGAAGAATATCAAACCCTACACCGGTCAATCCAAATTTTTTATTAGAAACTAAAATATCTCCAGATTTTATTCCTTTTCTATATAATATGCCAGAAGAATGTTTAAAACCAAATACTGTAGGATTTATGATTAATTCTTTTGTTTCATTAATATCTCCACCAATGTAATCAAGATCAAATTCAATACAGCAATCAATAATACCTGACATTAAATCGATGAAACTTGATTTTCTAAACAATCTAGGTAAGCCTAATGATATAATAATCCCTTTTGGCCTCACACTCTTTACAATTAAGTCACTCACATTTATAATAACAGATTTTCTTCCAATTTGATAAAAACTCATTTGTGGAGGTACATCAGTAGTTGAAACTAACATATCAGAATTTAAAACCATAATGTGGTCTGAATTTTCTTCTTTGAGATTAAAAAAACAAGCGTCGTCACTTATCAAACCTTTTCCAGTTTTAGTTAGAACCAATTCTTCAATTAACTTTATTAGTCTAATTTCACCAAGATTCCCAATCTGAGGATTACTTTTCATTAAATAAAATTTAAAATTTTTTAATAATTATAGTTTATGATTAAATTAGAAAAACTAAATAATTAGAAAAACTAAAAATAATTTGCCTCTGTGGCTTAGTGGTATTATAGAAGTGAAAAAGATAATATGCCAAAAGCAGTAGATTCGTAATCTGCGGTTCGGGGGTTCGATTTTAAATCGGAATTTCCCGATTTTAAGAAAATCCCCCCAGAGGCTTTATCTATACTTCTTGACTAACAACATAACGGTTTATCATTTGTAATGCGAGCATTTTGAAGGCATCGTTAACATTTTCTCCTGTTTTAGCAGACGCTTCAAAATATGATAAATTTAACTTTTTCGCAAGAGCTTCACCTTCTTCTGAAGAAACTTTTCGATCTTCCACTAAATCAACTTTATTTCCTATCAAAATTAATGAAATACTTTTGGAAGCACCCATTATCTCATTAAACCATTTCTCAATACTGTTAAAGGTTTCTTTACGTGTAACATCAAAGACTAAAATCCCTGCTTCGGCATTCGATAAATATGTTTGTCTTACGCGTTGAAATTGCGCCTGACCAGCCAAATCCCAAATGACAAATCGAACTTTTGATTCCAGATCTTCAAAATCACATTCTTTTTTCATAATAGAAGTTCCAATAGTTGATTTATAATCAGTTTGAAAAGAATCATCTACAAATCGATGCACCATACTTGTTTTTCCAACACCTCCATCTCCTCCTAAGATTAATTTATAAGCGTATTCCCCCGATTGGATTTTAATCAATTGGAATTTATCTAGTTTTCTTTCAATATTTTGACTAGTTTCACTAATAATTAATTTTGGAATTACAGGGCTAACCATTCTTCCATCAAAAATACGGGCAATTTTCTCTGCCGCTAAATATGCATAAGGGAAGACAGGGTCAACCATAGCAATAGCTTTTAAAACAGTCACAAATATAGCATCAGGACCAGCCTCACAAAAAATGAATCGATGGTCCTCAGTGTCGAACGTTCCTGTCCCAAAAGATCCTGAACTAAATTCTTCTGTCATTCTCGTTAAAACGGGCTCTACTAATGCACTGACACCACCAATAACATCTTCTTCAATATCTGTATCAGTAGAACCTTTTAAAGATGACATAACCAATCCTTCTCTGTTTACAATTAAAGCTGCAATTAAATTCTTTCCAATTCCTTGCTTATACCATTCAAGTAGAGCTTCTAATTTTTTTCGATCGACCACCATAAATTTGAAAACCTATTTTTTTTTAAAACGAAATATAAAAAAAAATGCTATTATTTTTTATAATAAGTAGCTCTTAAAAATTTATAGAAAACGATAATGCTGAAAAAAGTTTCTCAATACTGATTTAAGAATTTCTTAGAAAAAATTTTAAAATTATTTACATTTACATATTACAAATTTAAGTATGGTTTTTTTTTTTGAAAAAGAAACCAAATTTAATTGCAGGAGTTGCCAAGCCTGGTCTAAGGCGCTAGAATATGAAGCCAATGAGCTTCAATGGTGTGACTGAGGTTCTAGTGACAAAGGTCTTCTTCGATGGTCTTACCACGAGGGCCAAATCGTGGGTTCGAATCCCACCTCCTGCATTTAATTATATCTATTTTGATTAATAAGATATTATTTAAATTAGGATCCTATTTCTATAATAAATTAATAATATAATTAAAAGAAGTCAGAGAGTTTATGCTGCTTTATTCTAGGATTATTCGTCAAGCTTTCAACATATTCTTCTATTAATTCCATACGTTGACTTGTGTAAGCATCTAACGAATAATCTGCTACAAGCTTTATTGCTCGGGGAATATACTTTCTTATGCCTCCCCGATTCACAGTAAGAAGCATTTTGTTTCCACACTTAGGACATTTTCCACCATTTGTTAAGGGGGGACGTCTGTATTTTTCATTGCACTTACCACAACGAAAACTTTGCACACCGAACTTCCTTAGATTTCCGAGTATATCTGGATTGAAGTGCGTAGTTAAGACTTTTTCAGCAACATTTTTTGCATTTACAGGTTTGATAAGTTTAGCAAGATTTAATTGAGCTTCAAATTTCTCATCCATCGTTTCATATAATTTGTATGCTGTGATTGTTGGACCCTCATTGATATTTTCAGTGGGAATATTGTACCCTAAATGATCATATTGGTCAGAAGTTCCTAATCGGCTCTTAACAAGTTTCATAATATTTTCTATTTCAGAAGGGGGTGAAAATCTTTCAGTTGCTTTATAAAATTCCAATGGATATTTATATAGTGTATCAACATTATGTGCTTCGACATCAATTTCATTAGGATCAATTTTAGTGCCAATTACTAACGTTGCATCCATTCTACCACCTATCCTACTGGGAAGATAATGTCTTGAAAAGTTTAATAAAGGATCTAAAAGTAGCATAAGCCCATCTTCATCGCCATCACAATTACGTCTTTTTGCTGCGTGCCAATAAGGGTGTGCATATATAGATCTAGCAGGAGTAAAACCAATTATTCTTCCAATTATTCCGGCACTAGTATGAGGTGCTAAACCTACTACTAAATGGCCAATTAAATCTTCTCTATTTGAGATATTATAAAAACGATCCATGTTATAGTATAACTCTAATTCATCATCTAGGAAATTAGCTACTTTTAAAAAATAATTTGCACAATCATCAGAAAGTATTATATCTTGAACTCTCAGTTCTAAAATTTGATCATCGAATTTGAGAGGATTTTCATTGATATCCTCAGAATAGCCTAGTTTTTTTAGAGTTTTAACAGAGGTATCAATTTCCTTTGGTTTAAAGTGTGTTAACGGTATATCCGTTGCATCATATCTAATTTCAGCGGTTTTATATACTAATACATTGTTCTTTGCTCTCAATATCCCTTTTTCTAAAGGTTCTGGGATTTTATATTCATTAGTTAATCCGATAATCCCTTTTAATTTCTTTGGTAATTGCATATTTAATGAATTCAAAACTGAATTTACATGATGTTTAATATCAAATTTAGCTTCAGCCGAAGTTCTCAACGGTATATTACACTTAGAACATCGTTCTTCAAAGGGTTGATATAAATTATTACATCGTGGACAAATTTTCTGAAGTTTTGTTGCGGTTCCACAAAAGCTACACTTGTTAAAGATAGTAACTCGACCACATTTAGTACAAACTTTTCTACACACATCAATCTTGATCTTTCCTGTTTCTACAACGTTATCTTTACTAATAAAATCTGTTGACTTCCTTCCTTTTTGTTTAATTTCATTATCAGGTTGTTTTTTCAATCTAAACTCCATCGCTCTTTCTATTAACCTTGAGTTCCCCACTACATCACTTAATGGAAAAAGAGCATGGATTCCTTTCATACTTTTTCTTTCTGATTTTTCTGGGCGTCCCATACGAGATCCCATAAAGTAAGGGGCTTTATTTTTTATTTTGAGAGAAGATAATTTATAAAGACACTTAAACACGTCATCTTCTTTTTCAAAATTTAATAAATTTTTACTTTTTAGGTTAAATAATTTTTTATAAATGATACTTTTTTCTTTATTAAATACAATTTTGTTATCTTGTATTCTATGGCATACGAACGCTTTTTCTAAAATTTTTTTAATTGGTTTCTCATAATTTATTTTAATTTTTCCATCAGATTCAGATAAATTCTCCATCATATAATTTCTAAGGAGAATTAAATCTTTTATTGAAATATTACCCCAAAAATCTAAGTAAAATGGATGTAGAGGAATCTCAAACCGTGTAGATATGCTTATTGCTTCATAAGCTGTAGGAATACTCTCAAAAGGATTTTTGACAAAAGTTGTAAGCTTTTTATCACTAATTCCTGCTTTATTAATAAATTCTTCTAATTCCAATGCCCACCATTCTTCTACGTACCCAGAAGGTATTAATTTGTGGTTATTTTCATTGAATTCGCCAAAACCAAATAAAATATCTCCAAGAAATAGAATTTTTTTAATATTAGGAAAAATTTGTTTAGCCTTTTTTAAGCTGGAAACTTTTATTACATCACCATTCTTCAATTTTACAATTGGTGGTTCAATGTAACTAACAGGACAAATACTTGTACTCTTTCCAGGGCGTTCAATTCTCAGTTGTGTACCTATTGCTACAAAATCATCTAAAATCGCCATGGTTGCAGGGTGCATTCCTCCGGCTGCTAACCCAGTATTTCTGGATCTACCATACCTAATTCTATGACCTCCTACTTCGGAAGGATCGCTGAATACAGGTCGACCAGCAATTATGTCCGCTACATATTTTGAATTAGGTGGGATTATTTCCTTCTTTTTTAGATCCTTATCTTCTTCAATCTCTTTTTTTTCTTGTTTTTGGCCAATGATTTTCAAGTCAGCAAGCCAATCCCATCCTTCCATTTTCATAGCTTTTGCTATTTTAAGTAATTTTGGTGCTTTAAGAAGAATTCCATCATTTAAAACTAGGCATGCCCCCCCCCTTATATTATTTGTTTCGATCCGAGGTAAATCTCTAAAAGCTGAAACTTCTTCGGTTTCAGTTGCATCTCCATTAATTTCAACAGGTAACCATTTTACAGCAAACCTGATTTCTTGGTTAGATGAAGGATATTGTAAATGAACTAGCCTATCATAAAATTTAACTTCTTCTACATATCTACCAATTTCCCCTTCTGTTGCTTCATATTTTGGTATATTCGATTTCTTTCTCACATAATCAGCAATTAGTACACATAATGCTGCAGTTGTTCCTCCAGCGGCTCTAATTGGGCCTGCAAAGTATAACGACAAATATTTTTTACCATTTTGATCTTTTCTAATTAAAATCTTAGAAATTCCTTCAAGAGGTGCACTCACTACTCCCATAGTTTTTATTGCTAATCCAACTCTAATTG
>CAZRBD010000050.1:0-23748 GCA_964598265.1 uncultured archaeon | reverse complement strand
TTGTAGTACTTTTACTTCTATGTAATTGATTAGCCTTATTTAGTTGTTTCTCAAATCAATTAAATTTAAAAAAGTTTATCATCTAAATCTTCATTATTCTCTGGAACTATAATTTTTTTAATTCTTTTTTAGGGAAATTTAAAGAAAAAAGTCTCTTGTTCTCAATTTAATAATGTTTTTTTTTAAGTCTAGTGGTTTATTTACATGAACTTTCAATTATCTTTTATCGCTTCAGAAAATTAAAAATTACTGCCAAGAAATATAAAACATCCAAATAGGATTTATTAAAAAGTTAAATGAAAAGAATAATTATAAAAAAATATTAGAAACTAAAGTAAAATAAAGGTGTAGAAGTAACATAAAAATTTCACTCGTAGGTTTATCGGGTTGTGGGAAAACAAGTGTTTATTCAGTTGCGTTTGCAGCAAAAACTCCAGAAGACACAAAAGGTTTAGCACCAACAATACTTTATGAAACAAGAAGACACCCGTTCTTAGGGTTACAAGTGGGTATTTTTGACTTTGGAGGGCAAGAAGAATTCAGAAAAGAATATATGGAGAAACCTGAAATATTCAGGGGTACAGATATTCTAATTCCAATAGTTTCGCTCCATGAACCAGGAGCCTTCGAAGAAGCTAAAGAATATTTCATGAATTTATTAGACCTATACAGGAAAAATAATGAGAAACCCAAAATTTTCTTATTCCTCCATAAATGGGACGTTGAGGATTATCAAAAAGAACTTTTGGATACTAACGTTAAGAAAGAAAAAGAAGTTTTCTTGGGGATGTTTAAAGATTATGATTTTAACTTTATGCTTACAAGTATTTATGAGCAGGATAAATTAACAAAAGTTTTCAGAGATATATTAATTTCACAATATGCTGAATTAAAGACTCATGTCGAAAAAGCAGAAAAACAACTCGACGAAATTAAAGCAAAGGTTATTATTGCAGATATTTCTGGTAATGTAATCGTTCACAATGTTCAAGGGGTAAGTAGCGGATTTACATTAAGAGGAGATTTAAGGGATTTTATTAATGCCTGCAACACAGTAAGAGAAAACATATTTATGTCAGATTCAGCTAAATTTGAGGGCCGTAATGAAGATGGAAAAGAAATTGAGCTTCACATTTTTAAATATATCATTTCCGTGTTATTATTGAAATCAGAAGAATTAAGCAGAGAATCTCAAGATAAGTTAAACATGTTGCTAAAGGACATGAAACTTTTTGCAGATTTGATCATCTCGGCACATAAAGATTAAGATAAGCTAATTTTACACTAATTTTTTTGATCTATTAGGGGCATTTTGGTCATCCTGGGCATTATGTAAAGATAAGGATGGAAAATAATGGTAATTCGATGTAAATGGGCTGAAAACGATGATCTTATGAGGAAATATCATGATGAAGAATGGGGTGTTCCAGTTCACGATGATTTGCTTCACTTTGAGTTTTTAATATTAGAGGGAAATCAGGCAGGTTTATCTTGGGTTACAATTTTGAACAAACGTGAAAATTTTAGAAAAGCATTCGATAATTTTGATTATACTAAAATAGCGAGTTATACAGAGCAAAAAGTAGAAGATCTACTTACTAATAAAGGGATTATTAGGAATAGACTTAAAATCGGGGCAACCATCGGGAATGCTAAAGCATTTTTAAAAGTTCAAAAAGAATTTGGTTCATTTGATAAGTACATTTGGCGATTTGTCGATGGCAAAACTATAATTAATAACTTCAAAAATCTAGAAGATTTGCCCCCAAAAACTATAGTCTCTGAACAAATAAGCAAGGATTTAAAAAAGCGGGGATTTAAATTTGTAGGTCCTACAATTATATATGCTCATATGCAAGCAATTGGTCTAGTCAATGATCATGTGCTAGATTGTTTTAGATATAACGAAATCAATCAACTTATAAAAAAATAATCTGAAATCCTTTTTAAAACTACATTCAAACCTTGAAAGCTTAATTAGAAAACCAAAAATAGTAGTTTTATTGAAATTTAAATAAATAGATTTTTATTCTTTTATATCATAAATGAAGATTGGGTGCGATTATTTATTAGATGTGCAATTTGCTTGCGGAAAGAAAAATTGTTTATGTGTTTTTCCACGGGGGAAAAAAAAGAGCTTAACCTCTGTGCGTCTTGTTTAGGTAAATCATTATTGGAAGAATCCTCTGAAATTAAAATCTATTCCATGAATAAACTAGGATATACTTGGAAAAAAACTCAAGTTATTAAAAAAACCTTACATTAAGATTTTATCTAAAATTCCTTTTAATAAAATTAATATACAAAACTTCATCAAATCTATTTATAATTGGTAAAATTAGAGTTAACTGATTTAAATAAAAGTTCTGTCTATATCGGCAATAAACTTAACGTTTGTGCTAAATTCACATTTGAAGAAGATACTGATCTATTATGGACAGGGATAATATTAATTACTAACCCTCCATGTGCGAAAGAACTTCAAGTCGTGAAAGAAGAAATATTCAGTAAAGGTAGATTTGAAGCTGGAAACTATATCCGTGAGAAATCTCTCTTGATTAAGAGTAATCTCGTTCCCACGATAAGAAATCGAGATTTAATTTATGTTTTGAAGTTAATTTTAAGACAACCAAATCCAATTAATCCAGAAAAGGATTTAATTATCAATAAAAGTCAGGATATTGAGATTTTGCCAAGAAATTCAGGACAACTTGTCAAAAAATCAAATCCTATTTCATTTTCTATTTCGGGATTATCAACCTTACTTACTAAAGATATATTTAAACCTGGAGAAACAATTAAAATAAGCTTTACTTCCGAGGAATTAAAATTTATTGAAGTAAGATTGTTACAGCATTCAAATTTAGTTTGTTACTGTGAGGCAGATGGGAAAAATTGTCGGAAGGTTGAAGAATTACCCCCAGCTATAGCTGGAGATGCCAAAACTAAAGATATAGAGAAAGGATATTTATTTTTGAAAGTTCCTGAGATTGCTGAACCTAGTCATAATTACTTATGGTCACCATCTGAAAAAGAACAGTTTGGTTTCAGGTATGGAGCGTATACAAAGTGGACTTTATCTATAATAGGAAAAAAAAAACCTGAATATGGATTGGAGCAGATTAAATTTGATGTTCCTATTACAATTACCACGGGTCGCATCTCTGAGGGGAAAAAGGGTATAGATTTGTTTGCAGAGGGAACGTCTGGAGCGTCATCACTGTTCGATGGTATCTCGAAATTTCAAAAAATCTATAAAGTTTTGTCAATAGATTCTGACGTAGAGAAGTATATATTAAGGATTAAAAATATTTCCAATAAAGATTTAGAGGGAGTAACAGTCAAAGTAACTGGATTACAAGAAGGTATTTTTGAAACTGCCCCAAATTTAACTGGATTTAGTCTCTGGAAAAAGGATGAAGAAAAAGAGATTGTTTATGAAACAAAACAAAATATAACAGCTTTAATCTCAATTTTAGAGGATAATTCTCAAAAAAGAATTAAGGTTCAATCTCCCATTTCGACTGATTTCTTCTAAATCTTAATTCAATGCTGAAATAAATTTGGTATCATAATATTTTTGAAGTATCAACTTTAGAATATCTTCAAAACAACCTAAAATTCCTTCTCCACTTAGAGCTATTGTAACTCTTGATTCAACATTTCTAAATTTTTGGTAGCTGATTTCATTTAAAAATTGAATTGAATTGAATTTATTTGGTAGATCTTGTTTATTGAACGCTATGATAATAGGAAGATCTTTCAACGATTCCCTAAAATATGAATTTAATTCGTTCCAAGAAATTAAATTACGTTCATAAACATCTTGTTGAGAATCTAAAACAAAAATAATCCCATCTACCGCTGTTAACGTTATAGGACGAGTTACTAAATAAAAATCTTGCCCAGTTGTTGTATAGATATGAACTTTTAGAATCCATTCTTCATTTTGAAAAGAAATCGTGCCATAATCGAAGAATAGAGTCCTGTTCACAGTGTTTTCAATACTGCTAAGTTCATCTTTCTTGCCAAAGTGTGAAAATAAAGATTTAATTGAAGTAGTTTTACCGCTAAGTGCTGGTCCAAAATAAACTACTTTAATACTTATGGTCTTATCGCAATGATCGATAATCATAATCATTCAACTAATCATTTTAATTGATAATTTAAAAATAGATTTAAAAAAGCCTATTTTTTTCAGAACAAAAGAGGAAGCTATTGATCTTCCAATTTAATTAAAAAAAAAATTTCTAAATTCCCATTAATGATAAGAAGAATATCACAAAAGAAGAAGTATTAGCTAATTTCCTTCCTTCTTTCCTTTAATATCGACATTTATTCCTTCTGCTTCTTCATTATATGGCTTAATAGGCTTTAGAGAATCAATTGGTATGTCACAAACCCAACATACGTTTTCTAAATTAATTAATGCTTTTGCACAATTTTCACAATAAATCGCACCGCACTCACAAATATATGTGAATCTTAACACTATACCTCTACACACTAAACAAATTTTCGTCTCTTTAGAAATTTCCACTTTCTCTTCTCTAACATAAGCAGTTAGTATAGTAGGATTTCGAACCATTCCCTCAATTTGTTCATCCAAACGAGCTAACTCAACACGCTCGGCCATTGGAGCACCCTCACTCTTCAGTTTTTCCCATAGGTCTTCCTTTTTAAGTAAATCATCATTTTCCTTAATAATTTTTGTCAACAATTGAGTAAGACCGAACCTTTCAGCTATTTGTTGAGCTTGAGTCAAAAATCGTTTAGCCTTCTGTATATCAAAGGTTAAAAGTGACAATTTCGCTTGTAAAAGGTGAGATTCACACAGAATCCAGTAAGAGTGTTGTTGCTCAGCAAAATCTAATAACTTTTGAATATGTGGTTGTATCTCGTCTATAATTTCAGGATAATTAGTAATACGCAGTTCAATAAGGAGTAAATCGCAAATATTTATAATAGTAGAAATGCGTATTTTAGCCCAAAATAATTTTATACCACCAGGAACATCTTCATTATCAATTATTTGTTTAAATAATTTTTCAGATTTAACTCGATTTTTTGAACGTAAACTCGTTTTCAGCAATACAGCTTTATAATATCGATAAATAGTATCGTTTATTTTGTTATTATCTTTTTCTCTAATCTCACTTATCTGTTGGAAATTATGATTTGCCCCTTCAATATCACCCTTATCAAGTAAAATTTCAATCATAATTCCAAGCTGAAATATTAACCAAGGCTGATATTGAATCTCAATAGCACGCTCTGCATACAATTTCGCTTTATCATAATCACCTAAAAAAGTGTATTTTTCAGCAATATTGATAAGACTTGCAGAAGTCAGTTCTCTATTTTTACTACCCTCTGCAAGTTCAAGAGCTTTTTTATTAAGTTCAAGAGAATGATGAATTTCACCTTTCCAAGTGCAAATATTAGCCTTTATTCTGACCAAAAAAGACTCTCTTTCTCTTAATTCTATTATTGAAGTTACCTTAATTTTCTTAAATAGATCCTCAGCTTGTTCCATTAGATCTTCGCTTTTAATCACATTTCCAAGCATTATATTAGAAAATGATTGAATCATTAAAATATCTAAAAATATAAGTAAATCTCCTTGTTTCTGGCTCTCTTGTAATAATTGGTCAATGTAGATAATGGCTTTTGAATAATTCATTGATTTATATAAAAATTTTGCCTTAAGAAGTTTGCATGAAAGTAATTCCTTAACTGTGAGATTCTCCTTATTCTCTAAACCTAAAACGATTTGATTAGCTTCTTCAATTCTACCCTCTTCCATAAGTAGTTTTGCTTGAGTTAATTCTTGAATTTCAGAACGAGACATCTATTCGGAAAACTTGCGACATCTAAACTATTTTGGATATATTTCTATTATAAGTTAATTTGTATTTTAAATATGATGTAAATTAAAACTCCTTATTTACTGTAATAATTAAATTCTGAATATATTCAAGGCTTACCATTAGAACCGAAAAATGATCTTGAAAAACGAGGAATTTTTTATTCTCTTCCAGTTTATAGGAATATTAAAAAAAAGAATTGACAAACAAATTAAGATTAACGGTCTACTACACTAATTTCCATAGCGATATTTCCCCATCCACCGCATTCTAATCCTACATCTGAACATCCTGCTAATTTAAACAGCATTTTATTTGGATCTTGACCTGCCCACATTAAGGTAACTGCCCCCCTTACTAAATCTCCAGCAGCATTCAAAGCCGACATACAAATTCTGCTAGGACACAGTTTTGAAAGTAAATTTCCATCGCCAGTAAAATAAAACTTATCTCCTACTCTATGCCGGGAAGCACAACCATGTGACTTCACTACTTCTACAATAATTGATTTTTTCATTAAATCAGGAGCTTTACTGATAATTTGCCGGTTTGTTGGATTTTCCATTAAAACCTTCATTTCTTCATCAGTAAATTCTAACATATTTTTAAAATCTTCTTCTGACATTATAATCCTCTTATTTATTATTGGTTTAGGAATTAAAATAATAAAACTAAATTAATTTATATACTTAGTACCTTTTTTTTGAAAAAATGTATTGAAAAAATAAATTAGAAATTAATGGTTTCTCCCTCTAGCTTACATTTTAATTGATTTCTTAATATCAAAATTTCAATCTCCCGTCTTAAGATATCCTCACTCAGATTTAATTCGTTATTGCTTTTAAGCATAACATTTAAGTCACGAAATGTAATTGAATTTTGATTTAAAGAGATTTCCTTAATACGTTTTAAGACAATTTGTTGATTATAGAGAGAACGTGCATTAGAATCTAACTGGTATAATTGATGAGTATATGTATAATCAAAATCACTCGTTTTATCTTTTTCCTTTAGTTTTTCTATTAAAACTATAGCATCCGCAAATTTCTCTTGAGTCATTAATTCTCTAATATTATTTAGCTCTTTCACTATTTCTTGTGTTTCCAAAAAGGTTCACATCCGATATGTTTATGTCGAATTAGATTTATTAAAAAATCTCTTGTCTAATATAATTATATTGAAAATATCTTAATATAATATAACATAACATTTTATATGGTAGTTCTTATTTACTATATTAAAGACCATTACATAATTACGTGAAAAAAATGGATAAAGAGAAAGTTAAACAAGTTCTAGAAAAGATTCGTCCTCAATTACAACAGGATGGTGGAGACGTCGAACTCGTTAGTATAGAGGAGGATGGGACGGTAAAAGTACGTTTAATGGGACACTGTGCGGGCTGCATGCATGCACAGCAGACCGTAAAGTTCGGAATTGAGAAAGCTCTGAAGCAATTCGTGCCAGAGATTAAAGAAGTTGTAGCAGTTCCTTACTAATATGAGTTACATAAATTAACAAGCTGTTTTGGCTTATATTTTTTCTTTTTATTTTAATTGACTTAAGATTATGCATTAAATCATACATTCAGGGATTTTATTTAACTTCCGAATTTTCATTTTCTTTAATGATCTCATAATGAACAATTTTATCATTAGGAGGTTTTTTTGCTCTAATGTTTTTTGGTCTTCCGTTCCTATTATAGTAGGTTCATGATCATTAGATTCCGAATCTCTAATATAATTAAATTGTGTAAATTTTAATTAAAATAGGGTAAAACTTATAAGTAGGAAAAGTCTTATTTTTTAGTAGGAATTATTTAGTGATTGTATATGATAATTGGTACATCTATAATTAGCGAAAAAGGACAAGTAACAATTCCTAAGGAAATTAGAGAAAAATTAGGTATTGTTCAAGGAGATAGGTTAATTTTTGATTTAAAAGATGATTTAATAGTAATTAAAAAGTCTGGAACAATAAATTTGTCAGAAATATTAAATAGGCAAAAACCATGGAAGAAATCTAGTGTAAAGTTTCAAAGAGAGTTGCGTGAAGAATGGGATTGAAGGTTACATTGGATACGAATATCATCTTGAATGTAAAAAATAAAGAAGAGCCATTTTATAAATATTCTAAAACTGTATTAGAAGCAATTGAAGAAAGCGATATAGAGGCTATCGTTTCTATTGTATCAATTTTTGAATTATCTATAGGTTACTATAAAGCAAATGAATTAAAGGATAAAGATGAATTCATAGCAGGATTATATTCCAATAAAAATTATAAAATCATTGATCTTAATTTAAAAGTAGCAGATAAATCTGGAGAAATTAAGAGTAAAACTAATTTAAAATTACCTGATTGTATTATAACTGCCAGTTCAATACTAGAAAAGGCATTTTGCTTAATTACAAACGATGCGGAATTCGAAAAGGCTAAAAATTTTACGAATATTTTTACATCCAAGACATTCTGTGAGGATTATTTAAAGAACACTGAGAATGATAATTGAGAGAAGATATGATTTATTTACTACTTAAAAAAAAAAATAAGAATAAAAAAAAGAATTCAAATCTCTAAGGAGATACAAACTCAATCGAAAATTGATTCATAGAGGCACTAGAAGAAATTACGAAACTAACAGTTGGATTATCACATGATGCCCCAATTTCTATGTAATTTGTACCATCGCTATATACAAACGCAGATGAGTCAATAAATTCTCCAGGAGGGACAGAAGTCATTGTATCAAAATAATAAAGATACATATCGATAGAATGATCTTTGAGAAGTCTTAAGTAATAATGTAACCCTGAATCGAGACTATTTAGTTCTGTAGAAAGATGAATTCGATACCAACCAGGTTTTAATAACGTAATACGAGTATTAGCGTTTGAAACAGATATATAAGCCGTGTCATTCATTTCGTTATCTGTAAATTCAAAAAGCCAAGCCCCTGGTTGATCATAACCCGAGTAATCTTGATTTTCATCAAGCCCATCCCATACACCCACAACTTTATTCTGTGTTGAATTATTACTTTGACCTGTCCAATTTAAATATCCAAATACTAGTCCACCAGCACCTAATATAATCCCTATTAAGCCTAAAACAGCTCCACTTTTTCCCATAATTTATCGCTTCTTTCTTTTTATTTTTAATTTTTCTAGTTTTTTGTTAAATTATTGAACTATCTCCTTTTTCAATAAATAAACTTTGCTGTTATTTATTAGAAACACCCTAATTTACCTTGGATTTAATGAGAAGAATGAACAAAAGAAATGATGTAATTCCGAGAAAAAAAACCTACATTTAAGTAATTTCCTTTAAAAAAATCAAAAAAATACTATTTTAAAATCAAACTTGTTCTGAATCAGATTTTATTTTATCTTTATTATTATCTTTTATAATTTTATAGTGAACAATTTTATCATTAGGAGGTTTTTGCTCTATAATTTCTTGGTCTTCAGTACAAATTATAGTAGGTTCATGATCATTAGATTCTGAATTTTCTTCTTTATCGTTCAAGCCCCTTCACAGTTATTTTTTATAGGAAAAACTATCTAATGTAAATGTTTCGCACAGTTATTTTAAATAATCAACCAATCTATTATTAAATTAATTATTAATTGAATATTTAAGAAATCGACTATGATATCTAAAATACTGATTATAATGTCTGGTGGCATTCTCTGTTTCTCAAAAACCTTTTTTGGAGATGACAAAATTGACGATGATTTGGTTAGCGGATTTCTCACAGCAATTAGTAATATTGCAAAGGAGATTGGCGGTGGGGAGATAGAATCATTAAATTTCAGAAATTTCAATTTTGTTTATACTCATGATGATGAAGAGTTATGTATGTTCATAATTGTTGCTGATATTGCTGATCCTGAAGAAGAGGTACGAGAAAAATTAGAATTATTAAAAGATGAGTTTATCGGACGTTATCATGATGATTTAAAAAATTGGAGTTGTGAAACTAAAAGATTTGAACCCTTCAGTGAGTTTGTTGAAGACAATATATTTATACCCCCGAAAATATTACTGGTTGGTGAGGAAGGTGTAGGTAAGACTTCGATTATTAATCTATTTCCTGGAGAAACTATTTTAGAATTGGATGACGATATGAATGAAATCATTCAAAAATTAATTCCAATACCTAATTTTAAGAGAATAAATGAAGTTATTTTAAGGGCTATGGATTTAAAAGATTTAATAGTTAATTCCAAAATTTACAGACCCATATTAGACTCATTCGACATAATTTGCATCGTTACTAATTCAGGTGCCAGTAATCTTGGTCGAACCAAAAGATTATATTCACAATTGGCACAGAAAGTTAAAAAAGCCGATTATTATATTATCGCGAATTTTCAGGATCTTACAAAAACCTCATATGAACCAGCAAAAGTGGAAGAATTATTTGGTGTGAAGACTTTTGGATTTTCAGCAATTAATGAATCAGCAAAAGAAAAGATGTATTCCATATTCAATAAAATGCTATTTAAATCGATTACTGACAAGATAAGAAGGAAACAAACCTAAATAAATAAGGTCAAATTTGAAAATAGGCTATGTGTATAATATTTAATATTAAGAGTTTATAATGGGAAAAGTTAATAATATGTATTTTCCAAATCTAATTGGGAGTAAATCAGAAATCTAATATGATATCGAAAATATTTATAATTGGAGCAACTGGCGATCTAATCTATTCTAAGACATTTTTTGGGTCAAATCACCAAGATAAAGAAACAATTAAATTTTTAAGTTCAATTAATCATGTTGGAAAAAAAGTAATTGGAGAACACATAAGATCCTTAAATTTTGCAAACTTTAATTATGTGTATTCACAAGATGATCAAGATAATTTGTTCATAATTGCCAGTGATATTAAAGATCCAGAAGAGGAAGTAAGAAGTAAATTAAATTTATTAAAAGAAGAATTTTCCAAACAACAAGAAAAAAGAGGAAAACGAGTAGAAAATTCAATTAAAATTGTGGATTTCGATGATTTCGCATTAGACCAGATTTATGTTCCGCCTAAGATCTTATTAGCAGGCGAGAATGGGGTCGGTAAGACATCCATAATGAATTTATTTCCAGGAGAAACTGTTTTAGAATTAGATAACGATATGAACGAAATTATAGAGAAGGCTGTTAAATTAACTGGTTTAAAGGGAATTACTCAAATCGTTCTACGAGAAATCAATTTTCAAAGTTTAGTTGATAATGTCAATGATTATAGCTCGCTACTAAGGACAGTAAATATTATTTGTATTGTAACAAATTCAGGAGCAGGTAATTTAAGTAGAACATTGAGCTTATACAATCGTTTAATAGGTCAGGTAAAAAAAGCGGATTTTTATATTTTAGCCAATTTTCAAGATTCAGTAAATTCCGCTTTTGATCCAGAGAAAATTAGTGAGTCATTTGGGTTGAAAACATTCGGATTTTCAGCAACTCAGAAAGATTCCCAAAAAAAAATTTATACAATAATTAAAAGAATGCTAGAAATTTCAATCCTAGAAAAATTTGAAAGTAACTAATCTATTTTTAGACTAACTAATATTAGTAGACCTAGATAGATAAAAAATTATGACAATTGAAGAAAATTTCATATTTCCAGTTTATATAAATGAAGAAACTATAAAAAAAATCATCCTATACTGTAAAAGTTTTAAGAAGGAAATTTTCGGATATTTGATTGGCCACATCTTGAAGTGAGATAAACAAACTTATACTAAAATCGCGAACTTACTAATTACTCTAGGATCAATTCACAGTGAAGAATATTCAACTGCCCAAATAGAGGGTGCTGCTGGTAAGTATGAGAGGAAATTTCGAAGATTGAAAAGAAAGACAAAGAATCTATCCCTTAGAGTAGTTGGTTGGTGGCACTCGCATCCGGGTTTTAGTTGCTTCCTATCACCGACAGATTTAAAAACTCAAGAGTATTTTTTTCCCGAATCATATCAAGTAGCTTTAGTTGTTGATCCAGTTAGAGATGAACTTGGTTTTTATACATTGGGAAACAATTCAGGGAAGAGATATAAAGAAATAAGTTATGCTGTAATTTCTCCAAGTTGAGAAAACGTTAAAATTTTGAAAAATGGCAAATAAAGAAAAAAATCAAGACGATGATTTCACTGTTTTTGAAGTTGAATCAATAGATTCAGATAAGTTTGATCGTCAGAAACGAATCAACGGTTGGGATCAAAATAAAATCTCGAATGCTACAGTCATGATCGTAGGTGCGGGAGCTACTGGTAATGAAGTTGTTAAGAATTTAGTTTTAACAGGGATAGGAAAAATAATTCTAATTGATTATGATTTTATAAATATTTCAAATTTAAATCGATGCGTCTTATTTAATAATCAAAGTGCTTTAAATAAAGACTATAAAGTTGACGCTGTTAAGAGTGCTTGTGAGGAATTAAATCCAGATACAGAAATAATAGGAATAAAAAAAGACTTAAAAGATATCGATAAAAACCTTTATAAAAAAGCTGATGTTGTATGTTCTTGCCTTGATAACGTTGAAGCTCGTTTAGAAGCAAACAACTATTCATATTACAATGATATTCCATTTATTGATTCTGGGATTGAACAATTTTTTGGGAGTGTTCAGGCAGTTTATTCCGGAGAAAAAGAGGCAGCATGTTTACAATGCAGTATCTCGAGTACTGATTTAGACTTAATGTGGAAGAAATTTTCATGTACTGGTGAAGAAATCGAAAGTTCTAACGGAGAAACAATACCCAAAATAGCTACCATTATAACTACAACTTCAATTATAGGAGGATTACAAGCACAACAAGTTCTGAAGTTTATTTTAGGACTCGATTATTTCAAAGAACATCGAGAGTGGAATCCGCATATTGGTAAGCCTTTAATTGGTGAGCAGATGAATTATAATGGATTACAAAATACCTTTAAAGTAATAAAAAAGTCCAAAGATCCAGAATGTTGGACTTGCTCATTTGAAAAGAATAATAAATCAAATTTAAGAAATTAAAAAAAAAATTAACAAAAAATAATAAATAAAAAGCCTTTCATAATATTTACTTAAAAGGGTTAAATAAAAATTGAGGTAGAAAAGAATTGCCAGAGCTTCCCTTTGAAATTTGGAAAGACAGAATTGAAAATGAGCTCCATAACATAAAAGATCTGAAGGTTTTAGATCAAAACTCAATAGTTAAAGATGATAAAAGTGTGGAGTTCAAAATAAATTTAAGAACGTTAGGATATATAAGGGTAAGAGGAAAATTGGTACCACAGAGATCTCATCGAATTTATTTAAAACTCAACCGTAGCTTCCCTTATCCAGGTGGTATTGACTTTTCATGGATTTCAAATATTTTTCACCCGAATATTCACCCTGTCGAGTTAGAAAATCCTGGTACAGGATATATATGTTTGAATGTTTTAAAAAAATGGTCACGTTTGTCTGATTTACAAACTACTGTTAGAGCCCTTAAATCCTTAATACAGAATCCAAATCCAGAAGATCCATTAAAATATCCGATGTGTTTAGATGCTGCAGAATACTTTAAAAAAAAGACAATGAAGGAGATTGAAAAAGAGCTTGGGATATTGGAAGAAGATCTTGATGAGGAAGAAGAGGAGGAGGAAGAAATAATCATCATCGATGATTAAGTTAACCCATTATAGTTCTTTTCGAATTAAAAGCCGCCGATGACTTTAGCCCACAGAACTAACTTATCGTTTTCTTTCAAGCCAAACTTATGGATTGCGTCCTCTATCGTAATATTTGACGGTAATTCGTTACTTTGGAGAACTAAAGAATATGAACGTTGTTCCGCACTGATTATACCCATATGTTTGATGATGATATCTACAATCCTTTCAATCTGATGATGGTTTTTAACATCTAATTTAATAATTTTGCCTGTTCGTGAATCCTCAACTGAAATTCTCATTTTTTTTCGCTCCTTTCAATTTAAAGTTTATATTTTAAATATTATTTTAGTTATTTTTAATATTTACGTGTTTAAGAAAATATACTCCTTATTTTAGTTTTACGGGGGGATCAATTTAAACTGAGTTTCTTAGTTTAAAACTAATTATTCAATATTTGAAGATATTTGTAATTAAATCTTTTGATCTTATGGTTCTTTCTGATAAAATGTGGAGTGCAATTTTACGGCAATTGTCGAAAGATCACATTAAATCATAGTATTTTACAAAAGTTAATTATTATTCAAAAATTAACTACAATATATTTTAAAACAAGTTTATTGAACACATTATGAAAAACACTGAAAAAATTAAAGAAGAAAATTTTGAGAAACGTGAAGAAGAACCCAAAAGTTCAAAGAAACGAGTGAGAAAAACGCAAGGACAAGTAATTCAAGAGGCATTAGGGCTGAATCCAACGGATATTCAAAATGTAGAGAAAAAACTTTTCATGGTCCGATTTTTAGATTATTTCTGTGAAGAAACGTTAGATTTTGTCTTTAAAGATAAAACGTTAAACCAATATATAACGCAAATATCCACTCATATCGAGACATTTGGTGCAGGAAGCGAAGAAGATCGCCTCTTACAACAGAGTTTTAAATCAAAAAAGATTGTAGATATTGTCACTGGTTTAAAAGAAAAAGCAGAAGGAGTTGCTAGGGAAAAGGGAGTAACAGGATCAATGGATAAACGCTTACGTAAACTATCTTTGATGGTTACATTACCATTATTGGGGGTTATCTTTTTATTAATATTCTTAGTACCAGCAATAGATATATTTCTTTTCCCCGTATTATGCATCTTTTGTATGCTACCTCAAATTATGAAAGGTAGAATTGTAAAGAAATGGTTTTCGTTCAAAGAAGAGAATAAAAATCTTATTTATTCATCTTGTAGAGAAGATATATTGATTTTAAAGGGATTTGCTGGTGAAACTTTAGATAATATTCGATCAAGACTTTTAGATTTGAGAGTACCTCTTCAACTAATAAAATTCGTACTCCATAGTCAAGACTATCAAAATTTAAATTTGCTCAATACAAAGAATATAAAAGGATCAATGCAATATTTCTATACTTTTGCATATCCTCAAGGTGTAGATTCATTTCCTATTCCCCAAGCACTTCAACAATTTAATCAACCATTATTTCCAAAGGGTAAGACATCTGAAAAATTGGAGAGAAATTTTATTGTTCTTACAGAGATGAAGGGAAAAGAAGGCGTAATCTCTTCTTTTGTCCCAACTCTAAAAGATAAGTTGGCTGATGAAATAAATGAAATGTTAAATAATTCTAAATTTATCAAGTCAGAGAAAACTTTCAAAGAAATTATTCCTGATTATTCGGAAAAGTTGGCTATATATTGTATTTGTG
Source organism: uncultured archaeon (assembly GCA_964598265.1). Classification (GTDB taxonomy): domain Archaea; phylum Asgardarchaeota; class Lokiarchaeia; order Sigyniarchaeales; family SOKP01; genus Loki-b32. The sequence goes on along the minus strand of CAZRBD010000050.1, from coordinate 8,522 downwards.
GAGATATAGCAGAGATTTCCATCATCCAAATATGTAATTGGAAAGAGGGATTTTCATTTTATCTATTTGAAGGAAAGGAGTGTAATTGTGGAGAGTCGATTTATGCTCTTTCTTTAATGGATGAGACGGCAGAAATACCCGAAGAGTTAAAAGATATTTTTTCAAGTTAAGTTATTTTTTTTTACTTTTTTTTATTAATTTTAGAATAATAATCATAGAGTAGCCTATACCCTCGTATGGCTCTTTCAATCTCGTTTTCAAACACGGGGATCTTTAATTCAGAAGCAGTTTTGATGACGCGTTTAGAACCCTCTTTCTCAGCTTGAATTAGAATTGTAATAATGGGTTTATCGGGGTATAACTTTCTCAAATCTTTAAAAATCATAAAATCAAATTCTATTTCAAGAAAAAATTCTAAGGCCAGAATTAGACCATCAACATTGTCGTCTTTCAGTAAAGAATTTGCTGAAGTACTGTAGATGTCGCAGATTTTAGCTCCTATAAACCTTTCTGGGGGCCAATAATCAACAGGATTGCCATATTCGCATGTAGATCCCCCCACTTTTGCTAAAATTATATCTTGAGTTTCTCTGCCCGGTTTAGCGAGTGCTAATTTTTGCTCCCTCATCTCTTTTACAATTAGATGAATTGCTCCCGACGAAGGTCCAATAATTCCTAAATTTGGTCCGTTAGGTTTTGGGCACCATAAAAATATTTTAGCTAATTCAAAAAGCTCAATATAATTCTTTACGGATATCCCTCCTGCATTCATTAGGCTTTCTTGCATTTTATCATCTTTTCCGACATAGAAAAATAATATTGGTTTAAGAGCTGACACTATTTTTACTGTTTCAATTAATTTTACGGAGATATCTCTTAAAAAAATCGAAATAACTTTTATCGTACTGTCATGTAGAAAATATTCTAAAATATCAGACTCATTTATATGAAATCCTCTTCCTAAGTGTATTACTTTGGAAATAGGTAATTTTTGAGATGGTATCCACCATCCTAAAGCACCTGCAAGCCCTCCTGATTGCGCAATAAATCCAACACCTTCTTTGACATTCTTATATTCTCTCATTATATGTTTTCTTACGGGAATGATAGATGTTGTAAAATTATCGATAAAGTTAATCACACCTAACATGGAAGGTCCAAGATAAGTGATCCCATGTTTTTCACAAATATCACTTATCTTTAATCCAGCTTTGTAATAATTTGTCCCTGGTTTTAGTTCAGATTGTATAGTGAGATACTTAACTCCGAATTGTGCTAAATTCTCAATAATCTCAACAATTTTTTTATTAATTACAATGACAGCTAAATCAGGAATTTCAGGGAGGTCTTCCAATGATGAATAAGATTTAACTCCTAAAATTTCAGAAGCATTAGGGTTCAGGATATAAATTTTCCCTTTATAAAAGATCTCTAAAAGGTTTTTTAATATGGTATAGTTGAATGTAAAAGTTTTTCTAGAAACTCCAATAATTAGGATTGAATTAGGATTGAAGAAAGGTTCAAGATTCATCAAATTTCTGTAAAAAATCCTTCTTTGGAATGTTATTATATTAAACTTTATAAAAGATATAAAAAAATTTAAATTATTGTTTTGAAAATAAAATTGAGTAAAAATTTTTAGAAAATACTTATATTCCTATCAATAAATTTTGGAGGGTTATATTATTAATTTATTCTTTATTTAAATACACTTAAACCTTTTTGGGTTATTTTATATAAATATGGAATATACAGATGTTTACCAAGAGCCCCTATTTCTCTTTTGTATACTTAATATTTTTCAAAAAAACTTTCTCTTACTATTTTCGAATTTGGAATTCCTTCCAATTAATTCTATTTTTGTTAGGAATAATTATTCCTTTTTTTTGACATTCTCTTCGAATATAATTTTCCATTTCAGAAAATTTTATTTTTTTTAATTTTCCATTTTTCCATTCATATCCTACCGCTATTAATTTATATTCATTTTGATTAGTTAATTCTCTTTTTTTTTCATCGTCTTTTAATCGTCTTTTAAATTTTTCAATATTCCCTTTATAAAAATGTTTGACTGGAATATAATGTTGAATTCCTTGACTTTCAAAAGCAACCCTAAGACATTCGTTATGACCATCAAGTTCCATGAAATTACCGTTATCATTTACTAACCAAAGAAACTTTCCTTTTTTTGCTTTAGGGAATTTAGCAAAAAACAATTTTTCAAAAAACAATCTACACATTTCCTCAGTATAAGTATTCTGACATCTAGGACACCACGTAAAATCATACAGAATATAATGAGGTCGGGTTCGCCATTTATTTCCACATGCCCCACATTCCCATAATAATTCCTTATCTACACTTAGGAATATCTCAGATAAACATTTACCAGCAAAACCAGTTCGTTCAAGCCCCCTTTTAATAGCTAAATCCTTAAAAAATTGAATGTCATATTTTCTTCTTTCCTTTGCCATATTGTAATAACCACATATTCTACACCAATGCTTATTCGCTTTAATATGGGCAGGTCTTTTCCACCAATTATACCCACATTCATTACATTCGATTTTTAATTCGATCTCATCATCTTTATTTCTCCTTAGTTCAAGAATTTTTCCATTATTATCCTTCATTAATTTTTGAAATTCCTTACAATAATCATCTAATGATCGTCTTGTGTTTTTTTTCGGATATAATTGATTAAAATGGATTCTGTAATATCTACTAATATAAGCAGGATCTATATTTAGTATATCAGCTAATTCATATAGCATAATATTAGGCATATTTTCGTTAGAGGCAATAACTGTATAAATGATAGCAGTAGTGATTACCTTCAGATTCGCGTTTTTATGTATAGCTATTTCGTCTTTTAATGCTTTCTTAATATGCGTTTTTAATATTTTTTCAGATTTTATTAAGATAATCCTCTTCTGTTCTATCGTACATTCAATTGAATTGGATATTTTTTTTATATATTCCAAAACTCTTTCCTGAAAATTAGGAATATTAATTACAAAATTTTTAACTTCTTTTGGAATTGTATTATCGTAATAGCTTATCTCATCTTTAAAAGAATTATTACAATTATTATCCTTTTCTCGTGTTAATCCATTTTTACTGCATGAATTTTTTTTATCACTCATAATATAATAATATCTCTAATATTTTAGAATTTTAAAAAAAATAGAGTATGTAAAATTAATGAAAAAAAAAAAATATTTCAGCTTTTCTACTAATACCAATAACTCCATTAATACTTCTATTGATATTAGTATTAAGTTTTTTAATTTTCAAGCAAATTAATTTCTGAAAATTTGATATTCATCATACAATAATAATCGTATTTTATAACTTACAGCTAAGATGCATATCAATGATTAAAATGCTTTTAGGGTTAAAGAAAGGCTTTAGATTATTCACGACTTATTTTATCTTTAATGCTTTACTTATTATAAACCTTTTTTTAATTTTTTAAAGATAAAAGTAAGTTCTTATATGGGAGTAATACAGTCTCGATTATTATAATAGGAGTTTTCTTAAGGAATCTCTTTAATTATAAATATGGATGAAAAAACTGAAAAAATCAGTATTTAATTAAACAGTTACTAATTCGTAGAGAGGAATTTCTCTTCGCTTTTTATCATCATACAAAGGTAAACCAGATCGTTTTAGAAGTTCTGGAGTTCTATATTTCAGAATTACAATTTGACAGGGGCTTGATATTTTCATGCTCGCGATCCTGTATCGATCTCGCACTAACGCTAAATTTTTCAGATCTACTCCCACGTCAGCAATTATTTGCCCTGCTCTTACACGAGCACATACCCCAGTAGACCTTCCAAATGAGTTTCTCATTCCAGATTGAACCCGATCAGCACCGGCAAATGCTAACATTCTATTTTCTCTATATTTTTGAAATGGTTTTGGTCTAATTCGTAATCTGAAATTTTGCCTTCCAAGTTTTCTTTGAAGAACAGCATTAATAGTAATTCTGACCGCTTCAAGGGTATTTGAAGAAATTTGAATCTGTCTATTGACTTTTAATCCCACTACAAGCTCAAATTTCTCCCAAGGAATCTCTTTAGCACCCCCCCAGAATCTAACTATTTTACTTTGAGCTCCTCCTCTGGCATATTCCCTTCTATGATTACTACTACGTTTATGCTGGTATGGACGTCTGGTCCACTTAGAATAACAATGCCACGGTCTTTTATTAGCCATAATTCTCTCTTATATTTTGTTAATTTCTTTGATATTATAAAAATAGAGAATATTAATATAATAAAAAAGTGGATAATTTCTAATAAATTTTAACTTTTTGAATAGAATTAAGCATTTATTTCTAGAAAACTGAATAAAAAATTACTTCCGATAAGACTTCTCAAAGTCTAAATTTTAATAAGGCTGTTTTTTCGGTTAATTTTATAAATGAATTAACAATTATAAATTAGCCCCTTTTTTTATTTTCTTACATTATAATTAAAATCACAGCATTCAATAGTGGATAATTCAAGCCCGATAAAATTCTCAAGTATTCAAATTAATTCTTAGCATTAATGAGGTGAAAGATAAAAAAAAGCGGGTAGAAAGATTTTACAATTCTTCATTCATAAAAATACCCGTTTTTTCTTTATTCCATATTAAAAAATACTCAAAAATAGCTTAAAATATCATTTAAAATAAATTATAATTAAGGTCTATATGGTGAGTACTCCAAAGGAAGAATCTCAATTCCTTTTTCGTTTACAAGATACTCAAATTCTTCGGATGGGACAAAATTTCGCCTGTTATTAATCGAAAGAAATTTTAAGTTTGGTAATTTATCAAGTTCATTCACAATTGAAGTGACTTTGGTGTCATCCAGAAATAATTCTTTTAAATTAGTGAGAGATTCAATTCCTTCTAGTGATTCGATAGGATTCCGAGTAAGATCAAGATGTTCAAGCTTAGTTAAATACTTCAATCCTTGTACATCAGTTATTTGATTACTTTTAAGAATTAATATACGTAAATTAGTTAACTTATCTAGATTATTAGCTTGTTTTAGTTGGTTAATACTGATGTCAAGCTTCTGCAAGTTAGATAAATTATTAAGTCCACTAATTTCAGTGATCTTAATTAAACTTAAATCTAATATTCGCAAATTAGGAAGATTTTCAAGACCCTGGATCTGGGAGATTTTATTACATCCTAAAGTCAGCCTTCTTAGATTAGTTAAGGAATCTAAATTCTCAATTTTGGAGATATTATTGGAATCAAGAAATAACTCTTGTAAATTCTTAAGATTTTCAAGTCCTTCTATCTTAGTGAATTTGTTACCCTGGAGCTCAAGCCTGTGAAGGGAGACAAGCCTCTCCAACCCGAGAATCTCCTTAATTGACTTAATTCTAAACCCACCTAAATCGAGATAGTGTCTTTTGGAATCGACATTTACTCTTTCATAATATGAACTTCTTCTAATACTTACAAACTCCATGAAATAACAGATTATATCTTTATATTTAAATTTTATGACCGAAATCGTTTAATAATGTAAAATTATTTAATCTGGCCGCTTTCGTTGTAAACTGTTTTCATAACTTGCTAACATTCTCCTAAATACATCAGCTCCAATAGTCAATCTATACATCCCCTTTGAAATATAAGTCTTACCTAAAATTGTCATTCTTGTTCCGGGCTCGGTCTTTGTTCTGACTAGGTTGGGAGATTCAAACAAATCCTTAATTTCTAATAAAAGATCTCTGCTTGAAGCGATAATTTCTGCAGTATAATCATGATTATGAGTACCATCTGCATCATAAATCCCAAGAAGCCAAGCAAAAGCTATTTTTCCAAATTTAGTGTCTGACCAGTGAATGTCTAAATTCTTAGCTTCCTTTTTAGCCATTTCGACAGCGTATACGATATGGGGAGGAACGGCTTTTCTATCACTTTTGGAACCATATAAACCTAAATCCTTAAGATTTTGCCACATTGGTTTACATGCAAATGATACTGTTCTTTGTTCATACTCTTTTATCTTTCCGTCCTCATCAATATCGAAAATAAATCGTGGGAATATACGTTCTCTACTAAATCCAACTGCATCCGCGAATTTTTGCAGATGTTTTTCATCTTTTACAGCTAATTGCAACCCTATTACATATGCGTCTTTTGTTATCCATCCATCAGTTATGAATCCGAACCAATAAGAAGTCTCGACGTTATTAGGATCTGAGAAAAATCCAGGATTTGTGATAGTGTATTTTTGCTGTGAATAATCTTTCAAGTCAGGATTTGCAATTTCGTATCTTTGAATTAATTTTAAAACATTTCTAAAAGCATATTCTTGAGGCAATAAATTTTGCTTTAAACTATCCAAAACCTCCCTAGAAAACTGAAAGTCGGGAGTCTTTCCGGTTCTAATTCTACTTTCAATCATTGAAATATAATTATCACCCTTTCCAAATAATTTACTGAGTTCATTCAAAGAGATTTTAACATTAATTCGTCCCAATTCATCTCTGACTTTTTCCGTAAATTCAACAATTGTCAATTTTCCATCATTATAATCACTAATAGCTCGTGTTATACCAAGTGCTTTTAATCCATAAGTCTCAAGTGATTTCTCATTGAGAAAGGCGAGATCTTCTGGATTGAAATTTGGGTTTTTTCCTCTCCTTGCCCTTGACTCGTAAAGCTGATTGGCTACGAAATTATCGATATGCTCCCAGAATTGAGATAGAGAAGCCTTAGATACCAGAAATGATTTCTCTGGAAACATATTTGCGATGGCTTCAGGCTGTTTTCCCAACTTATCGATAATATCATCGATTAATTCCAGTGTGGAATAACTTTCTAAATCTTGAATATATCCTGTCGTCGAAGCCTGAAGTGTAGAATAAGACTCTTTGGTTCTATCCATATTCTCTTCTTGAGTTAACGTAACTTCACTTGAAATACTATACTTGTTTCCCATATAGATAATTGCGACATCGGCTATTAATCCTTCTAGCTTGGTAAACTGCTCGTTATTCAAGTATTTGTCTCGAAGTATTGATAAAACTTCAAAATTGACGGCGTTATCGACTATTATTTTATATTTGAGATATTTCTTAGATTGTATGGCTTCTATAGCTTTTGCAAATTCAACCTTGTTATATGGTATTTTCTTGAAACCTTTCAGACTGTAGTCTTTTGACTCAAATTCACGATTAAATAAAGTAGAATAATATTTGAAAATCATATTTTTACCAACCCCTGGAAATAATGTCTGAAAATCATCAATGCATTGATTATAAAATTCATGTCAACAGCGGCAGCTATCCGAATGACTCCTAAATGGACTATATCTTTAGGAGTTAAGATAATAGAATCGAAAGTCTCAATAGAGATTTCCTTTTTATTTACAGTGATCTTGGTTTCATCTTTCTTCAGATTTAGGTTTTTTATCAAATTACTGATTGATATATCTTTCTTAACAGAGAAATCAAACAAAAGGTTAACGGATTGCCCTGCAAGGAGACCAGGTTGCGTTAACCACCTCTCTTTGAAAGAATGAGCTGCAACATCCCTCGCCTGTTGTTCGGATTCTTGTTGCCAATCTATCTCGCCAAATTTTTGTTCGAGTCGACTTTCTTGAATTACTTTTGGATTCGGATTAATTCGCGGAGCACCCTCAATAGAAGGTAGGCCGCTTGTCTCTGTGGTAGTACCTGATTTCTGTAGGCTTCTAAATATGTTGCTAAGGACTCCTCCATCGATGCCTGAAGGTCTTTTCATCTGGCCTATTGCTCTATCTAAATTATTAGAGAAGTCACTCGCATCGTATTTTTGGGTTGTACCTGTCTTCTTCTCTACATGGGCTTCTGTCTTAGTCTCTCCATATAGTTGCGGTGCTTTTTGTATCTTATTTAGAATGGAGTTGAACCCGAGGAGCGTAAGGAAGCTGGACCCTCCGAAAAAGAGGGAAGGTACCATCATGATGATGCCCTTGAATGCGTTAGAACTAATAAGTTTCTGCCATGTACTCATTTTCGCGCGTTGGTCTTGCTGTCTCTGCTTTTTCTTGACTAATTCTGCTTTTAATTGAGCTAATATCTGAGTCTTTATTTCAGTGTTGCCTGCAAGGCGAGCCGAAACAACTGAGGCCATTGTGTTAAGACTCGCTCCACCGCTAGCCTTTCCTTGAGAGATTGTACTTAATGCGCCACCTAATTCTCTTCTGGATGTCAATAGAGAGGATACCCAGAATCCGAGGTCTTCAGTACCTCCGATAAGGTCAACAAAGTTTTCGGCTATTGCTTCTGTGAACCCGTCTTCAACAATTTCTTGAATTACTTCTTTAATGGGAGCTGTAAGAAACTGTCCTACAAATTGGTTTAATAATGCCTTTACAGTTAGCACTTCTGATTGAATTAAAAACGTTTCAGTTCCCATGATTGCCCATGAACCAAGAAATACAAGAGGGGCACTGATGAAGGTTGACCAGAATGTAAGAGTCTCGGTATAGGCAATTTCAGAAATCATATTAGCAGTGA
>CAZRBD010000049.1:17610-23911 GCA_964598265.1 uncultured archaeon | reverse complement strand
CATTAGGGGAGCATATACCCAAACACTCTTACGCCACACATATGTATTATAAGCCTGCAGGATATCCTGAAGGTATTTACAGAGCAGGTCCTTTAGGAAATATTAATACAGTTGATAAAATGGCAACACCTTTAGCGGATGAGGCATTAACTGCTATGAGAGAGAAGCTTGGAGCAGTTATACATCATACATTTGCTTATCATTGGGCACGATTGATTGAATTAGTGGAGTCTATTGAGATTATCGCAGCCCTCCTTCAAGATCCCGACATTGTGAACCCTGATTGTAAAACATTAGATATAGAACCGCGAGAAGCGGAGGGTATAGGAGTCGTTGAAGCCCCAAGAGGGTTACTCATATATCATATCTGGTCAGATAACGACGGGATTTGTAAAAAAGCTAATCTTTTGGTTGCCACGAATCATAATATTGCGGGAATTGAGAAAACTTTAATTCATGTAGCTAAACAAATATTTGAAGACAAAGCATTAGATAGTTTAAAATTTCCAGATCCATGGATTAAATAAATTAAATAATAATTAAATTTCTTAAAATTAATAACAAAAAACCATTAAAATATTAAAAAGTGAAGAAAATGGTTGTAGTAGATTACGAATTAAAAAAAAAAATAATGGACGCTCATATTAAGGATACATTAAAGTATTGTTATCAATGTAATCGTTGTACAGATGTGTGCCCTGTCGCTAAAGTCACAGGTGACAGGTATAGTCCGAGACCCTTAATATTAAACTCGTTTCTTGGATTAAAAGATCTGATTTTTGGTTTAGAATCAAGTTTTAATATTTGGGGATGTACTGTTTGCGATACATGTGATGAAGTTTGCCCCCAGAAGATAGAGTTGACTGAGGTATTCTATATTTTAAAAAATATGAGTCTTGCCAAGGGTGAAGGACCAGACTACTTTATTAGTCAAGCTTCCGCAATATACGATAGCGGAAAAGCTATACCCTCACAACCCGCGATTGAAAGGCGGCGACAACAATTTGGTCTTCCACCAGTACAGAGTCCATCAACGGATGATGTTCAAAAATTATTAAAATTAACAAAATTAAATAAATTAATAAAAAAAGAATAAGAGAGAGAAAAAAATGACACAAGTTAAGGAATTTAAATTCTTTCCCGGGTGCTTTATCGGAAATCGAATCCCGTTTATAGAAGCGTCTGCTCGGAAAGTATTTGACAAATTAGGAATACAAATCTCTGATGCACCTTTTGCTTGCTGCCCAGATCCTGTAGGACAGGCATCAACAGACCATCTAAGTTGGCTAACTATGGGAGCATATAATCTTACTATTGCTGAAGCAGAAGGAAAGGATATAATGAGTATATGTAATGGTTGTTTCCAAACTCTTAAATTGGTAAACCATGAATTAAAACATAGTGACCATGAAAAAGCTAAGATTAATAAAATACTGGGTGAAATTGGAAAGGAATTTAAGGGCAACATCGAAGTTCGCCATTTCGTTGAAGTATTATATGATATTGACGAGGAGAAAATCAAAGAACATATAGTTAAAGATTTAACCGCAATGAAAGTAGCATGCCATACAGGTTGCCACTATATGAGACCTTCAGAAAAAGTACAAACTGACGATCCCATGAAACCTATAAAATTAAGAGCGCTGGTACGAGCAGTGGGAGCCACTCCTGTAGATTATGATACAGAAATTCTGTGTTGCGGAGCCGGAACCGAACATGCCGAACCTGAACCAGCTATGGCTATTTTAGCTCAAAAATATAAAAGTGCTGTAGCTGCTGGAGCAGAGGCGTTTATTACAAATTGTCCTCAATGTTTCCAACAATTCGACAGTAAACTTAGAGACTTAGAGAAGCATACAGGAATAAAGTATACAATCCCAGTTCTTTATATTACTGAATTAATGGCGTTAGCATATGGATTCGATCCTGCTGATTTAGGATTAAAGTTCCATCGTGCAAGAGTTAACCAATTATTAGAAAAGCACGCACTTAAATAATACTAAAAAAAGAGCTAAGAAAAATGAGTGACGTACCCGAAGGTGTTTTAAATCTTTTAGAAATGATAATCCGCTGTTTTGATTGTTGACTATCATGTGCCGCTCACATCACAGTAGTTGATGAGAAAGGCACCGAGATATATTCTCGTAAATTAAATGTTGGTTTAGGATGAACGTCCAATAAAAAAAAGAGATTGTACGAGACTACCCTTGCGCGGGTTAATACCAACAACTCTTCTATTTTTTATATATAGTTTTTAAGTATTTAAAATATTAGACTAGTCATAAACTCTAAAATCATGATAGATAAATGGCTTTCTAAATCCAAACTTAAAAACGGATTAGAAAAATTATCAAAGAAACTTTTTTTTGAAAAAATTTCTGCAAATCAACTTACAGTTATAGGATTATTTATTGGATTATTAAGTGCTCTTTCTATTTTGTTAAGTGAATTATCACCATGGACATTTGAACTCATTATATGTTCTATAATATTAATGGCATTATCGTTTTTTTTTGATGTATTAGATGGAGCGGTTGCCAGATTAGAAAAACCATCGATTTTTGGAGGAATTTTAGATATTTTTTGTGATCGGACAGTTGAAGTTTCAATTATTATGGCACTTATTTCAACAGATCCTTCAGCTTTAATGTGGCCAGGAATTTTTTCATTAGGAGCAATAATATTATGTATAACAATGTTCCTTATTGTTGGAGGCTCAATAAAAGAAACAGATTTAGAAGAATCAAAGAAAGTTATCTATTACCGTCATGGACTCATAGAAAGGTCTGAAACTTTTATTTTTCTGCTACTAATTACGATTTTTGTATTATTGAGATTTATCCTTTTAATAATTTTTGCTGTTTTAGTATTTATAACTGCACTTTTAAGATTAAGGGATGCGTATCTTATTTTTAAAACCCGAAAAATAATATAATCTTAAATACATTTAATTTCTAAGATCGAATATAACGAATATAACTATCATATTTTAATAACAACATTAGTATGAGCACTGAAGATTTATATTTACCAGAAGGAGTGTTGAGAAAGATACGAAAAGGAAGCGAGGGAAGGATCGAGATGATTTGTTTAAATTGTCTTATTGCTAGGAGCCGGTTTAAGGAAATCGAAGAATTTATGCGAAAAAATGGTATAAATATCCCTTCTGGTAAAAATCCAACTAAACTAGAATTTCTTGATTTAATTAGCCTATTTTATTATGAAGAATATATCAATAATGCTGATTTACAGACCTCGTTCGTAACTCCTCTTTTATATATTGCTACAAAGCTATTAAGTGACGAAAATATTTCCAAGTATTTATCTAGATTTGATTTCATTTCAAAGCAAGAAGTAATTGATGTGTTTGCTGATTATTGTGCTGATTATGGCATTTCGGTATACGATACATCTGAAATTAAAGATCCCTCAGTAGATTTATATTTAATTAAAAAAAAGCCGTTATTAAAAACTGAAGCAGTTTTTGTTAGGACGGGAGCTCAAATGACGGAAGAAGGTTATAGGGATGTATTTTATTTGATAAATAATGCTTCAAAGATCGCATCTTGGACAGTTTTTGTAACAACTCCGAAGGGAGTATACAACATTGGACTAGATCGGTTAATTTCAGATATGGAAAAATCAAATACTTGGTTTTATGTAATTGATCCAATACATCAAAAAATTTTTGGGATTAAAAAGGGTAAAAAAACAAAAAGTTATGATAGTACTCTTAGGGATGAATATATAAAAAATTTACCCCATGAACCTATACGCGCACCCTCCAGATTAATTAAAATTTCAAATTATTACTTTAGCGAAAGTGAATCATATAATCCTAAATCTTATGTAATGTACGGATTTCATCCAAAAGAAGAATTTTTGAAAGGAGAGCATACAAAGAGTAAAAAACCTAAATATACTGATGTGTTTAGACGACTTATTATAATCGATACGACAGCTGGGTTACCAATAATTTCATATTCTGACGAAAATGTTAAAATGGAGGATGATCTCGTATCAGGCTTTTTAAATGCGATGGATTCTTTTGTGTCTGAAATCGGTGGTACTACATCTATGAAAGAAATTAGTTATAAAGGTTTTTATATCCATGCAGCTTACGGTAAATGGGTTAAGTTAGCACTCTTCCTATCAAAGCCTGCTAAACAGAGTTTAAAGGAAAGATTGAAATATTTATTAACTGAATTTGAGTCTCACTATGGAGAAGAAATACAAATTTTTCAGCATTCTGGAAATATTTCTGTATTTGACGAGAAAAAGATAAAAGCTACAATAAAAGATATACTTGATATTTAATATAGCTAATCTTTATTTTTCTTCATATTAATTGGCTATTTTTGTAAAATACTTTCACTTTACTTTCATTATCTATATGTATATATACGAATATCTATGTAATTTAAGTAAGACAGGTGAATTAAATTTCAAATACTGAAAATCAGATTGGACTAAGAGATGGAAAATTAGCTCCTTGCCCAAAATCTCCAAATTGTGTTTCAACTCAAGTTTCGGATAAAAGACATAAAATTGAACCATTGAAATATAATACAACGCTTAAGGAAGCTAAATTAAAAATTTTGGATATTATCAAATCATTAAAAAGAACTAGAATAATTAATGAAACAGAAAATTACATCCATGCTGAAGTTCGAACACGTACTTTCAAATTTGTAGATGATGTTGAGTTTTATTTTGATGATACTGAGAAAATTATACATTTTCGTTCTGCTGCGAGAGTCGGTTGGAGTGATATGGGAGTAAATAGGAAAAGAATGGAAAATATAAGAAAATTGTACCTAATGTAATTATATTTCTGCTCTTTATTTTTTATAAAGGAACTAATAAAATACCAGTGATTCTATGTTTATTCATATAATTTTTTGTAAAGATTTCTATTATATTTATGTTAAATAATAACCAGATTAAAATTAAAAATATTCCTCTTAATTATTAAGGTGAAATTACACTTAAAACGTGATAAAAATGAGTGAAATTAAAAATAAAAAAGTAATTTTCGTATTTAATGCTGATTCCGGAGTTGTGAACTTTGTTAAAGACTGGTGGCATAAGTTGCTTAAACCAAGCACATACAGCTGCAATTTATGTGTTCAAACATTCAGCGCGTTTGGAATGAAGAAAGATTGGAAAAGTTTTATTCAAAATCTAGAGGTTGAGACAGAATTTTTACATAAAGACGAATTTGAGGAAAAATTTGAAATAAAAGACCCAAAATATCCTTCTGCTTACATTCAAGATGATGGAAACCTTGAATTATTTATCACTAAGGAAGAAATGAATTCTATGAAATCGCTAGAGGAAATGGAAGATTTAGTATCAAAAAAAATAAATTTACTCACTTAATTTTTTATGATACCCTTTTCTCTTTAAACTAAGTATTTGTTTTCCATCTCGCATTGAGATAAACCCACCTAGATTTTTATCCTAAAAATTTTCCCCACTTGAATAATATTTTTAGTAAATTCACTAATAATTATCTACATAATTATGTGCAATAATTGCAATTGTTTGTACGATAATCAGTAACAACATTATGCATACTGAAAAAACTTATATAGCAAAACGTACATTAAGTAACTAGGTTTCAATTTGAAACTGAACTTAAATAAAAAGATTAAAATTTAAATTGTTCTTCAAAAAAAAGAATTAAATAAGGTGTTAATTTTTATAGAGAAAATTAAAAAAAGCAATCATATAGGTTGTCCTTTCTGTAGAGAAGACCAAAATCCTGATTATAACATAAGTCATTTTCATGGAAAAACTAAACTTGATTTAACCAATGACGAGAATAACAATAATGAATTAAAAGAGCGTTATTCAATTAATGAGGAAGATTGGCTCTTCCCATAATTAAAAGCACACACATTGTAGATCTAGATTTTCATCGTATTTTTCATCATGAGTTTGAAAAGAAATGAAATACACTTATTATTAGTCATATATTAATAAATATACTAGTATCAATCCACAGAATAAAAATAACATTTTAGATGCGAAATTTGGAATCTTTCATCCTAAAATTGATTGTAATATCTGTTTTGGAAATTGTCCTTCAGGAAGTGGAACTATGTTATGTATTTTATCATTAATCCGAAGGTTATTATTTTAGGCGTTTTTAAAAATGGCTTTGGAAACAAAAAATCTATAATAATTAGGTGTAATAATTAAATTATATTTGAGAAAAAATGGAGATACGGGTTCTTTTTAGGTTGTCTCATACTTAATAGATATCAAATGATCTCGACAAGTATAAGAGAAGTAT
>CAZRBD010000049.1:13006-17600 GCA_964598265.1 uncultured archaeon | reverse complement strand
TAAGAGACGTATTTTCAGAACTTGGAGCAGAATTGCTAGAAATGCAAGGAGCTTCATGTTGCCCTGCTCCAGGTGTTTTTAGAGGTTTTCATATACCTACTTGGGAATTAATTGCCGCAAGAAACTTATCAATTGCAGAAGAATTAGGGGTAGATCCATTGACTGGTTGCAATGGATGTTATGGGACTTTAAGAGATGCGTGGTATGAATTGCAACATGATTTCCCTAAGAAATTAGCAATAAATAAACTTCTTAGTAAGGTTGGTCGTGAATTTAAAGGTACTCAAGAACCTAAACATATTCTCCAGGCATTAACACTAGACATTGGATCAGATCTAATTAAAGATTTTATAAAGTATAAGTTCACTGATTTGAAAGTAGGAGTTCATTATGGTTGTCATATTCTTAAACCATCTGAAAAAAGACCCTGGAATCGTAAATGTGAGAATCCCAAATTTCTTGATGATCTGACTGAATTGACTGGTGCAAAGAGTATTTTTTATAAAGATAAGTATATGTGTTGCGGGGCTGGTGGTGCCGTGAGAAGTGCAATTAAAGAAGTTTCATTAGATTTTACTAAAGAAAAACTTATTAATATGAGAGAAGCCTGTGTAGATGTAATTATTACTGTCTGCCCATTCTGCCACCTCCAATTTGATTTAGGACATGTGGAAATAAATAGAATTTTTAAAGATGATATTGATGAGCCGTTTCATATAACAGTCGTTTACATAACTCAATTACTAGGCATTACAATGGGTTTAGATCTCGTAAGGCAAGGATTAATTAAAAAACATAAACTTAAAGGAGTGTCACCATTTACTTCACTTCAACCGTTTTTAGAAGTTGTAAAACAGCAGTTAATTTAGAGGAATCATAATTGACGGAAATAAGAAAAGAGATAGTAGTTACGGGTAATGAAAGACCTAAAATAGGGGTTTATATCTGTCATTGTGGAGTAAACATTGCTGGAGTAATTTCTGTACCAGATCTTCTAAATTATTCCGCAACTCTTCCTAACGTAGAAATTGTTAATGATTATAAATTCTTATGCTCTGAAACAGGGCAAAACATAATTAAAGACGATATTGAGGCTGGTTTAATAAACCGAGTTGTCGTTGCTGCGTGTTCACCAAGAATGCATGAACAAACTTTCAGATTAGTTTGTAAAGAAATTGGTTTAAATCAATTTCTATTTGAACAAGCTAACATCAGAGAACACTCAACTTGGGTCCATATGAAAGAACCTGATGGAGCATATGAGGTTTCAAAAGATCTTATCAGACTCTCAGTAGCAAAATCAAGACAATTACAACCGTTGCAAGTTAAAAAAGTTAACATTGAACCATCCTGCTTAATTATTGGTGGAGGAATTGCTGGAATGAATTCAGCACTTGATCTTTCCAATGCAGGATATAAAGTGTATTTGGTTGAAAAAACACCAACAATTGGAGGACATATGGCTCAGTTGGATAAAACTTTTCCCACAATGGATTGCTCTGCATGTATTTTAACACCAAGAATGGTCGATATTTCAAGAAGTAAAAATATTGAGTTAATGACGTATTCAGAGGTAGTAGATGTTTCGGGTTATGTAGGAAATTTCGAAGTAACAATAAGAAAAAAGCCACGGTATGTTAATATGGATACATGTACAGGTTGTGGCTTATGTGTTGATTCCTGCCCTATCGTTTGTGAAAATGAGTTTGATTTAGGACTTGCTACAAGGAAAGCAATATATATCCCCTTTCCACAAGCAGTTCCAGGAAAGTATACAATCGATATGGAAAAATGTATTAAATGTGGTATTTGTGCTAGAAAAGAAGTTTGTGAACCGGGTGCTATTAATTTTGAAGATCAACCTGAAGATGTGAAAGTTAAGGTTGGTACAATAATTATTGCTACTGGTTGGGATTTATATAATCCAACTGAGTTAGAGCAATACGGTTATGGGAGATATCCTAATGTAATTACTGGACTTGAAATGGAACGTTTATTAAGTTCTACTGGTCCGCTAGATGGCAAACCAGCTAGACCTTCTGATTTAAAGACTCCTGAAAGTATTGCATTTCTCCAATGTGTAGGAAGTAGAAATTTTAGAGAAGAGGGTAACAAATATTGTTCGAGAGTGTGTTGTATGTATGCAACGAAACAAGCACGGCAATATAAAGAAAAGCATCCCGAAGCAGAGGTTTATATCTTTTATATGGATATTAGAGCATTTGGAAAAGGTTATGAAGAATTTTATGAATCTACTGCAAGAAATTATGGTGTTAATTATATACGGGGGAGAATCGGAGAAGTCTGTGAAAATAACAATAATGATATTATAATAAGATCTGAAGATACTTTACTCCAGAAAGCGATCCAGTTGAAAGTTGGTTTACTAGTACTCTCATGTGGATTGGAACCCAGAAAGGATACTAATGAAATTGCAGCTCTTGTAAGAATTCAAAGATCTTCTGATGGCTTTTTTATGGAAGCTCATCCAAAATTAAGACCCGTTGATACTTTAACAGAAGGTATCTTTATCGCAGGTGTAGCTCAAGGTCCTAAAGATATCCCTGATGCAGTGACTCAAGCTAAAGGCGCTGCATCTAGTGCTTGTGCATTAATGGGAAAAGGAGAACTTGAATTAGAACCTTATTTTGCTGTTATTCGCAACGACCGTTGTACAGGATGTGGTACATGTGTGGAAATTTGTGTTTACAACGCAATTGAATTGAGTGAAGATAAACGATATGGTACTATAGCCTCTATTAATCAAACTTTGTGCAAAGGTTGTGGTACATGCAGCGGAAATTGTCGATGTTCAGCCGTTGATATTCTTGGATTTACATCAATACAAATATATTCAATGATAACTCAAAGGTTATAAAAAATTAATAACCTCCTTTTTGAATTAAGTACTTGAGTTCCACTTCGCATTTAGATATTCACGTATTTTTGCTATTGTATGGGTCGGAGGTTTACAAATTTTTTCGATGCATACATACGCAGTTGCACAATCATCTAAATCTTCGAAAAATTCAACAAAATTTGAATATGAATCAATATCTGGAGTTTGTTGTTCAGTTTTTCTATGAATAAATACCTTATTTGGAATATACTCATCCAAAACAGTATCAATAAGTTTATTTGTATCTTCTGAATTGGAATTTCCAGCAATAACTAGCGAATATGTAGGACCAATGGCAAAATCTATAGCAATCATGAATTGAGTATATGCTAATGGATTCTCTCTAATTTTATCGGAAAATACCCTACTTAAAAAATCTGCTTTTTCTTCTAATTTATAGTCACCAGTTAAGTAACTTAAGCGTATTAGATTCAGCATTGCAATTGAATTTCCAGATGGAATTGCGCCATCATATATCTCCTTTTGTCTCGTTAGTAGTTCCTCTGAATCATTAGCAGTAAAGTAAAACCCACCTATATCCTTATCCCAAAACTGTTCTATTTGTGTTTTATGTAGTTCTAGAGCAGTTTTTAAGTACTCAATTTCAAATGTGGCTTCATATAATTCGATTAAAGCCCATATAATAAAGGTATAATCTGTTAAATAACCTTGAATTTGGGAAGTTCCATCCTTATATCGATGGAGTAATCTATTATTACTTTCTCGCAGATTTCTTAGAATAAAATCAATTCCATTTTTTGCAGCTATTAAATATTTTTCTTCTTTAAAAACTACCGCGGCTTTTGTTAAAGCAGTAATCATTAGTCCATTCCAATCAGTTAAGATTTTTTCATCCTTATGAGGATGAACTCGTTTTTCTCGCTCTTTAAATAATTTTAGACGAATTTTATTTATTTTTTCTTGGAGATTCTCATCCACTAATTTTCTCAAATATAAAATATTGGTACCGGCTTTTTTTCCAGATGCTTCATCCAAATAATTACCAGATTTACTTACATTAAAGATGTTGATTACTTCATTTAACTCGGTTTCTCCCAGTATTAAGGACAATTCTTTCATATTCCACACATAAAACTTTCCCTCTTTTCCTTCACTATCTGCATCTTCAGCGGAATAAAATCCTCCCTCAGGAGAGAGCATATCTCTTAGAACATAAGTTAAAATTTCTTGCGCTGTTTTCTTATATATTATTTTTTTGGTAGCATGGAATGCTTCTATATAAGCTATAGCTATTAAGGCTTGATCGTATAGCATTTTCTCAAAATGAGGAACAAACCAATTTGAATCAGTAGAGTATCTATGAAAGCCATATCCTACATGGTCATATATGCCTCCTCTTCTCATTGTTTGAAGTGTAGTTTCAACCATTTGTAAGGCTTTATTTTCACCAGTTCGTTTCCAATACCTAAGCAAAAATATAAGATTTTGAGGTGTTGGGAATTTTGGACGACTTCCAAATCCCCCGTTAATCTTGTCAAATTGTTTATATAATAATTCATATGTTTTATTTAAAATGTTTTCATCAAATTCCTCTCCAAGAGATTCTTGAACAATATTTTGAAGATTAAAAGTCGCTTGGTCAGCTGAATTTAATAACTCATTTCGTTGGTTATTCCATAATTCTCTTATTTGTTTAATTAATTTCATAATTACGAATGAAGTAAATTCCATATA
>CAZRBD010000049.1:0-12996 GCA_964598265.1 uncultured archaeon | reverse complement strand
TATGTCTGGCCGTTCCCCTCGATCCACTTTAATCGATATAAATGTTGCATTAATTAACGCAGCTACCTCTTTATCCTCAAATGATTCGTGAGCCATAACATGGCACCAATGGCATGTAGAATAGCCTATAGAAAGAAATATAGGTTTTTCTTCTTTCTTTGCTTTTTCAAATGCTTCATCACCCCAAGGATACCAATCAACGGGATTCGTTGCATGTTGAAGTAAATATGGACTCTTTTCATTAGTTAACTTATTAGAGTTAGATACTCCAGTGCTCATATTTAATTAAAGTAAATTAGATATTATCAATCCGAAGATTATAATCTATTAATTTCTTTGACCATCACACTATTACTTTAATTAATTTAGATAAGTTTCCTTATAAATTAGAATCGTTCACGGCTGAACTAATTCTTTTTCCGAAGATCAGGTTTCTTTATCATATTTATTTAGATACACGAATTTTTCTAAAGAAATTCTAGGAGGTCTCTGTCTTTCTCCTAATTTCATTGATTCAGAAAGCACAGGGTTAACCTCCTTTGAGTGTTTTCCAATAGCTATCAATGTTATTAATCTCATTTCAATGGGTATATTTAGCAAATTTTTAGCTTTTTTTTCATTAAACCCGGCAATAGGGTGAGCAACTAACCCCATTTCAGTAGCCCTTAAAATGATAAATGCGGTTGCCATTCCTGTATCAAATAGATAGTATTTACGTTCTCCAATAATGCAATCATCTTCGGGTTTGCTGAAAACAGCAATCAGCATTGAAGCGTTTTCAACCCATTTATTACCCCCTGATAAGATGTTAAATAACTTTCTTAATTCTTATTTATCATACAAGAATAACAATCTCCAGGGTTGTTTATTTGCACATGATGGAGCAATTTGAGCTACTTTAGCAAGATCATTAATTAAATTTTCTGAAATATCAATATGATCTAAAGATCGATAAGCTCTTCTATTCTCTATAGCTTCTTTTACATCCATTTTGATTCTCCCTTCCCATAACAACACTAAATATTAAAATTCATTCATTCATACTCTATTAATCTTTAAGTTACATTAAATATTATCAATCTTAGCCTTATTTTATATTGAATATTCATTGTAAAAAGGTTAAAATGTAAAAATTAAACCAAAAAATCCTAATATTTTATAAAATATCAAAAAGTTCATCTCAGAAAGTTTTAAAATTGAAAGAAATTGAATTTTGATATAATATTTACTCAGATTTAATAGAAATACCTAATTGGTTTAATTTCTCATCTATTGGTCTTCCAGTTTCCCAATTCCATCCCCGAATGCTATAATACTTCTTTAGGTTATCATTAAGTTCAAGTTTAACTCCCGTTGTTCTTCCAAAGGATAAGACTTTCAGTAAGTGCTTTGGAAGTTTATCATCCTCCCGGGTGATCCCTAAATTACAGCTTATGAGTCTTTTCAAATTATTAATCCGTTCTCCAACTTCCATTAATGCTTTTTTATCATAATTGAATCCCGTCGCTGCGTTTATATATCCTATAATGTTCTCAAACGAAGGTCTAACCATATTACAGTTAACAGCCGAATCATCAATGGCTCTAAGATCTTGGAGTTTTGATATTCCTCTTTCTCTTCCCTTTATATTATAACGTCCTCTACTCCTTTTAATGTGGAGAGTGGGATACTTGAAACTCCCCAACTCTGTATTATACCAATCACATTTATTATGATTTGCCCCGGTAACACCAGTTATATAGCTTAAGGCTTGACCTGCAAAAGCTCTTGGATCGTGCATAGGCATTTCTAATCCTTTAACATGTGCTGCTAACTCAGGATCGACTTCTAAGATTTCAGCCATCGTTCTAACACCTTCTGCAAGGATTTTTCCAATTCCTTCTCTTTTAGAGATTTTTTTTATAAGTTTCAAGATTAATTTACCATTACCCCATTTAATATCTTGTGATTGAATGTCGTTTAAAAAGCTCTTAATAATTTCAATCCCAAGTTTGTTTTCAACTAAATAAATAAGAAAAGCGATGCTTACACCGCAAGATATTGTATCAACTCCATATTCGTTACATAAATGACTTGCTAAAATCACATATCTGGAATCAAAAAGACCACATAATGGGCCAAATGAAGCAACAGACTCGTATTCTGGACCATCAACGGTAATTTCTTTACCACCTTCCTTAATTATCGTTGATTTTCCACATTTTACTATACATCCAGCACATCCATAACTGAAAACTGGATAATCTTCTTTCAAAGTTTTACTTGTTAATTTTTCAGCAAGAAACTCTGATTCCGTAAAATAGTAGCCCGGAGTATCACCATTAACCATTCCTAAATCAAGATACATATTAGTTCCATACAAATAAAAAAGGAGTGAACCTATTGAGCTTTTCTCCTCTGTTTGTCTGAGTTTTTTCCCTTGTTCTTTATTAGCAATTTCTACATTAGAGGTACTCTTAATAGCTAGAGCCTTTAAGTTTTTCGAGCCCATAATTGCTCCTAATCCACATCTTCCGATTGCTCTTCCTTCATCATTAATTATTACCCCATATTTAACAAGATTTTCTCCCGCAGGTCCAATACAGGCAACCCGGATACCTGAATCATTTAGTTCATTTACTATTAAACTTTGAGTCTCATAACAATCTTTCCCTTGTAAGCTAAATGCATCTTTAAATTCTATTTTGCCATTATCAATAAATATATAAGTTAGTTTAGTTGATTTTCCTAAAAAGACAATGGCATCATAGCCACAATTCCTTAGAGAGATGCAAAACGCTCCACCTGAGGATCCTTCTCCCCAAATTCTAGTTAAAGGAGATATACCGCTAACAGTATAACGTCCTGAGGATGGTCTAATAGTTCCCGTTACAGGACCAGTAGCAAAAATAAGGGGATTAATTTCTGAAAAGGGATTTTCCTTTAATGTAAGGTAATCTTCTTTTGATAATAAATCATATACAATTTTAGCACTTAATCCTGTTCCTCCGAGATAGGCTCTTGCAATTTCGGGTTCTAAATCTTTAACCTCAAAACTTTCCTTGGTTAAATCAACATATACAACTTTTCCATTATAACCATACATTTTATTTCACTATTATTCAAATTAATCCTAAATTAATTAAAAATCAATATCTTTCCCATCCCAAGCATATTCAAATATTTTTCCCAAAATTTCTTTATTCAAATGTCGGGGTGATAAAAGAGAGACTGCATCTAACTCTGTGTATTTGATTAATAAATCTAGATTTTTAAAATAATCCTCTTTACTAACGACTGGATTCTTCAAATCTTTTACACACAATAGTCCATCTAAAGAAATAATGAAGTCTTTAACAGCTAAAATAAATTCTGACAATAAAACTTTATCATTTTTCCCCTTAGATTCAATATTGAAGAGAAAACATAAATCTTTCCAGCGGTCTGAGACTTTAGCTAAAAAAGCGATTGTGTAAAGGACAAACATACCTACGCTAAGTCCATGATGAACCATAAATACTTTTCCAAAACTATGAGCTAAAGCGTGATCAAACCCAACTCTGGAATTATTAAATCCTAAACCCGCCATAGTTGCTGCTAATTGCATATGGCTTCTCGCTTCTAAATCTTTTCCACCATATTTATACGCACGAGGTAAATATTTTAAGACTTCCTTTATAGCATAAATATTTAATGAGTCTGTAAGAGGACTACCCCATGTTGAAACGTATGATCCTATAGAATGAGCTAATGCATCTAAACCTGTTGCCATAGTAAGAAAAGGAGGTAAGTCCTTTACAAAATCCGTATGTAAAATTGCTAAATCAGGAATTAATTCGGGATTAGCTATTGTTAATTTTTGAGGAGGATCTCTATTTATATCAGTTAACATAGCGGAATAAGTAACTTCCGAGCCGGTACCTGATGTTGTCGGTATTGCAATCAAAAATTTGACCTTCTTACGCAAACCTAGATTTTCAAATGGTATAACTCGATACAAACTTATTTCAGGCTTCTCGAATTTAACCATTATCGCTTTCGCAGTATCAATAACACTCCCTCCCCCAACAGCTATAAATACTGTGGGTTTAAATTCGATACAAATTTTTACACCCGCTTCGATTGCATTAAGAGGTCCTTCTGGTTCTACTCCTGCCCATACTCGTGATTCAGCGTTTAATGTTTCTAAAGATTTGATTATTTTGCTAGCAAATTTCTCAGTAAAGTCATCAGTAATGATAAGCACTCTTCTTTCTTCTTTTTCGAGTTTAGGTTCTAAAAAACTAGAAATTTGATTTAATGAGCTATGCCCATAAAAAATGTTTCCAGTTCTAAAGGCTGCATTTAATCCCATTGGAGCTCTTCCCTTAAGCCCACTTATTAAATCTCTAACAATTTCATTCTCATACCAAGCTCTCTGTTCCGTTTTATCTTCCATAAAATTTCATCTACTCGTTTAATTATCTAAATTTATGATGTATTGATTTAAAAATCTATATAAAAATTTAAAAAGAATAAAGAGAAATTTATTTTTGTTGATTAGATTTTCAAGAATCTCTGAGTGTTTCAACCTTCTTTTTAAGTTAGTTGTGATTAGGGTGGAATATTATAAAAAATAAAAGAATAAGAGTTAAGGATCATTTCTAAAAGGATGACGGGCATTTTCAGCATTTTCTATTCCATCATCTATTGTAGGAATTCCTTCCATTGCTTTTCGAATGGCATTGCGAGTTGCTTTATAGTTGTTAATGAAAATTCGTTTTCTTGCGCTAGCACTAGGATGAACAAAAACGTTTACAATTAACACTATTTGATCTGCTAAATTTTTAGGAAGAATTCCATCTTCAACACATTGTATTACAGCTTTAGCTATAGCTGCTTGAGCAGGTCCATAAGTTAAACTCGCATGACGAAGAGATATAGGGCGAATTGTAGGTATCATTATTGTTGGTGGTTTTACTTGCATATTAGGTTCAAGTATGACCTGAAGACCCTCATGTCCTTCTTCTTGGTTAGTTAACGCTTGAGCATAAGCAATACCAACAGGTCCATCCTTTTTACCAATTAATAAATCGATATGTGCAAGCTCGACTCGATTTCCAACTAAAGCTTCCCCTACTTTCAATTCAAAATCTGAAATTTTCTTAGGTGTAATCCCAACAGCATAAAATCGACTTGTAAGAGGTTTATCTCCAATTTCAAACTCTATATCACTTTTCTTAATTAATTCTAACTTCTCTAGTTCAACTCGTAATTCATCTTTAATTTCATAAGAAAGCGAATCTCCTAACACAATTGGTTTGCGACATTTCCCAACCGGAATATTCATCATATTTAAACATGATTTAACCCCTAATGCACCTGAATTTATTAATAAACGAGCTAATTTTTGGATTTTTTTTTGAAGGGTTTGTGCTTCTTTTAAACGATTGTTTTTAACATGATCGTAGATTTCAAGCCAAACTTTAGGGAAAACATTTGCAGAGCCTAATATACATCCTACTGCTCCTCCAGCGAGAGCACCTAAAACATTCTCATCCCAACCTATTAGAACAGATATTTTATCACTTACTTTTTCCAGCAATGCTGAAAAATATTTGTAATCTCCACTTGAATCTTTAATTCCCACAATATTTTCAATATCTACAAGGTCTTCTACAACAGTCCATGGTAATTCTACTCCAGTACAAATAGGAATGTTATAAAGAATTATAGGAATGTCAGTTTTTTCAGCAATAGTGTAGTAATGATCATATATACCCTTTGCTTTAGGTTTTAAATAATAGGGTGTTACTATCAATGCAGCATCTGCACCAATATCAGTAGCAGCTTTGGTTAAGTATATTGCTAATTTTGTTCCTGATTCTCCTGTCCCTGCAATTACAGGTACTCTCCCATTTGTCTCATCTACTACAATATCAATAACTTTTAAACGTTCTTCAAAAGTCATATTAACGAATTCCCCAGTAGTACCAGCTGGCACAAGTCCAGTAACATCTTGCTCAATAAGATGATTAACTAAGTTTCTTAAATTCTCTTCATTTATTGACTCGTCTTTATTAAATGGTGTTACTAATGCAGGCATAATACCGGTTGGCCTGAAATCAAATTTTCCCATTTTATTTACCTCATATAATTATGTCAGTCTATGTAATTTACGAGCAGCTATGAATGATAGACCGTTTTCAGTCAATAATTTAGCAGTTGTATTTACAGCATCATATCTATCTCTATGATTTATTTTCAATGCATCCCAATGTCCTGCTTCAATTATTTCTTGCTTATCTCTAAAATAATCAAGTATATCGCTTGGATAGTCTCGAGTTTTTTCAACTTCAATGTCCCCACCCTCATGTTTTGCACTTATATTTTTAACTTTCCTTCCCAAATCTATGAGTTCATCTCTTCTATCATACGGTTGCCGTACAATACTTTTCCACGTTTCAGTTATATGATGCTCTAATCTAATAACATCCTCAAAATCGAATTCCTTTCTTATATATGCTGATAGTTCTAAAGTTTCATTATTTACAGCATTAGAAAGGTTATACCCTATTAATGGACTTGTTCCATCTTCACGAGCAAATAGTTTTGCAGTGAGCAATGTCCAAAGAGACGAATAAGGGTTATCATTCCCCATAAACACTGAAATTTTAAATTCATTGTTGATTCCCAATTTGTAGATAAAGTATCCAAGAAGTACAGTTCCAGGATTGACATTTAAGACTTGTTTTACTCCATAATTAGTATAATAATATAAAAATTCGTCAACCCATTTTAGAGCATAATCGTTTGGTTGACCTACTCCCCCAAAATATCCTGCTATTGTATCTGGTCCTCCTAAATGGATATTAACAGGAAGTCCATCTGGTCCAGGAGCTGTTCCTTTAGTATCAAGTGTCTCCACAAAAGATGCACCAATGATTTGCATAGCTGCTGTCATTGCTAATAAATCTCCATCATCTTCTTGCTCCTTCATTTTTCTTACTCGGATTATTCTTCCTGGTATTAGCCTTTGATTTTCAATAGCATCTTCAGCGATATCTATCAAAAAGGGAAAGTATTGGCAAGCTGAGAGTTCTAATGTTATGGCATAATTTTCATCAAATTGGATAGTATCATATTTTTCCCCCAAGATTTTTCTTTTATAATCAGGAATACTTATAAAAACGTTATTATCTCTCTGTTTTATTAACCATTCAAGATTTCGCACATACTCTGGTTTCTTTCTTTCTAATTTGGCTATAATATTGTCTAATTTGTTTGCTTCCTCTGCTTTTCTATTTATTTCCTCAACTCCACCATATTTTTCAATAATTTGTAACAAATTTGCTATGATGGGATTGTTCTCATCTAAAATAAAATCATTGAGTGCTTTTAAAGCACTTTCAGGTATTTTTAGTTTTTCTCTTAAAGAAGTCATTTTAGACTTACTCCTAATTTTATAATTATTATAAACGTATGGTTTTAACTTAAACCTAATCTTTCTGAGATTATTAAAAAAAGGTTGAACCCATTTTTTAAGATAATTTTATACTTTTAGAGTTTTTGTTATTTTTTGACATAATTATAAAAATTTTTGTTATTTTTTAACATAATTATAAAATTTACTTTTTGTAAAAATAAAATATTAAAAAGATTTAGGTTTATTATCATATTTGAGATATAATGGAAATTGCCGAAGAGGAAAGTTCCGAACCGAACAAGAAATTAGTGCAGAAATTAAAAAAATCGGAGCAAATATATCATAATTTATTTAAGAGTTCTTTAAATGCCATTTTCTTAGTCGACATAGAAGGAAATATCCTCGATTGTAACTCTAAAGCAGAAGAATTATTTAGATATAAAAGTAGTGAATTAATAGGTAAGAATTTCACAGCTATCTCCTTAATTCCTCATAATTATTTGTCCTTAGTTAAAAAAATGTTTCAATCTCTGTTTAAAGGAGGAATTCAAGAAGAAATAGAAATAAAAATTTATAGACTGGATGGGAGTTTTGCTTGGTTAACTCTCATAGCTAAAATACTCAAATTAGAGAATGAGCTATTCATTCAACTTTTCGTCTTAGATATCACCGAACAAATAGAGATTCAAGATGATCTCATAGAGGAAGAAGAATTAAATCAGATGATTTTAGATTCTCTACCTTTTTTTATGATGCTTATCCGTAAAAATAGAACTATTTTGTCTGCCAATAAAATTGCATTAGAAGTGGGTGCTATTATTGGTGATAAGTGTTGGAATACATTTGGTCACTGTAATTTTATTCCTAAAAAGGACAGAGATTTTGTAGATCAATACGGAATACCACCACCTAATAGTACTCGTTGTTATTTCTGTCAAACAGAGGAAGCATTTGCGGGTCAAACTCCGAAACATAAAGATGTTTATGTTTATGGAAAAATTTTTGATACTTATTGGATTCCATTCGATAATGATACGTTTATTCATTTTGCTGAAGATGTAACCGACCGTAGGAGGGCAGAGACAAAATTGAAATTATCTAAGGAAAAATACCGAGAAGCATTTAATCTTGTTAATATTTATAAAGACTTATTTGCTCATGATATGAATAACATACTCCAAGATATTCTTTCATCAGCTTTTTTATATTCGTTGATCCAAAACAAGTCAGAAAAATTAAAAGAATTTGGTGATCTCAACGAAATTATTAAAAATCATGTTAATAGAGGAGTTGCATTAATTACAAGAGTAATTCAATTGTCAAAGTTAGAAGAAACAGAAATTAAATTCAAATCTATAGAGATTTATAACATTTTAAACAAATCCATAGAAATCTTCATTAGTAATTTTCAAGAAAGGAATGTAAAAATAGATGTTAATGGTTTATCGAAAAATATGAAAATACTCGGAAACGACCTTTTAGCTGATATTTTTGATAATATTCTAAGTAATGCCCTTAAATATAATGAGAATAATTTTGAAGTAAAGATTGAAATCAATATCTCTAAAGTTCTAGAAAGTGATACAAGTTATATCAAGTTTGAATTTAAAGATCATGGCGTGGGAGTGCAAAATGAGAGAAAGAAAATGATTTTCGAAAACAAATTCAATAAAAATATTAAAAATTCTGGAATGGGTATAGGATTGACTCTCGTTAAGAAGATTATTAATAAGTTTGGAGGAAGGATTTGGGTTGAGGATCGGATACAGGGGGATTTTACCAAGGGAAGCAATTTCATCGTAATGTTAAAAGAAGCAATATAAAATTATAATAAATTTCAATAGAAAACAAATCACTATAATTTGAAAATATGGCTATATAGTTATTACTATTTCTTCTCATCTGCTTCAAAATTTAAAAATACTCTCTCTATTCGCAATTTTTATCTATTAAATTAATTTATTGAAAAGAATCGCAAAGAATTATTAAATTTGCTTTATTTTCATCAATCTTTAATTTTAATAAAGGAAAGATTTAAACTTAAATCAAATATTTGTGTTATATAAAAAAAAAACAAACTTAAAATGTATAAGTATAAGGTTTCAATTTTAGGTACTGGATTTATTGGTCTTTGCTCTGCTGCTTGCTTTGCTGAAAAAGATATAATGGTATTAGCATCGACTCATAATGAAAAAAAAGCTAATATGATTAATGAGGGAATAGCTCCCTTTTACGAAGCAGATTTACAAGAAATGATGGATGATATTAAAGCTAATAAACCAGAATTTTTACAGTGTTTAACAAATCCTGTAAAAGCAGTTCTTGAATCAGATATTTCAATGATTACGCAAGGAACCCCAATGCGAGAGGATAAAAGTATAGACTTAGGTTATATTGAGAGCACTGCTAAAGAAATTGGCGTTGCTCTTAAACAAAAGGATGATTATCATTTGGTTGTTGTTAGATCAACAGTAGTACCTGGAACATCAAGAAATTTGGTTGGTAAGATAATAACTGAAGTTTCTGGAAAGGTTCCTGGAGAAGATTTTGGCCTTTGTATGCAACCAGAATTTTTAGCTGAGGGTCGTTCAATTGAAGATACTTTACATCCTGATAGAATTATTATAGGTGGTTTTGACGATAAAAGTGGTGAAATGCTTCAGGAATTCTATGAATATTTTTATGGAGATCATTTAAGGAACTGTCCAATTCTTAGGATGAATCTTGAAAGTGCGGAATTAGTAAAATATGGTAATAATTGTCTCTTATCAACTAAAATAAGTTATGCTAATGAATTTGCAAATTTTGCTGAGCTCGTACCAAATGTTGATATATCACAAGTAATGAAAGGAGTTGGGCTTGATTACCGAATAAATTCACGATTTTTAAGAGCAGGGGCTGGTTTTGGAGGATCTTGTTTTCATAAGGATGTAAATGCCATAAAAGCCTGGTCAAAATCTAAAGGATATACTTCTCGATTATTGGAAGCAGTTTTAAGTATAAATGACGACCAAGCGATTCATATTGTTGATATAGCAGAGAATTTAGCTGGAAAACTTGCGAATAAAAAGGTTAGCTTATTAGGGCTCGCTTTCAAGCCGGGTACAGACGACATGCGCAAGGCAGCGAGTATTAGAGTTATTAATGAACTGAGAAAAAGAGGAGTATCTGATATTCTAGGATTTGATCCTAAAGCGAATAAAACAGCAGAAATTGAATTAGGAGATAAAATTAAATATGCCAACTCAATTGAAGAAGCTCTTACTGATTCTGAATGCGCGTTATTGATAACTGAATGGGATGAATTTAAGAATTTAACACCAGATGATTTTAAAAAACATATGAAGACCCCAAATTTAGTAGATGGAAGAAGACTCTATGATTATAGCAAATTTAATCTAGCTCTACCATTCAGAGCTATGGGGAGAATCAATTTAGAATAAATTGTTTTTTTTCTTTAATGGCACATAGCTTTGATTAGTATGAGTAATCTCTTCTTTCAAAAATTTGTAATTGAATTAATTTAATCTAGTTAAGTCTAACCCAAGCTCAAAGTACTGTTATCTAAGAAATTAGCCAAATCTCAATTAAAACTCTTGACCACAGTTTCTACAGATTTTTTTTTTCTGATATATCGGTCTACTACCAATATAGCTCAATACTTTTGATTTATCATCTACTGATTTTATAATATGTCCTACAGCTCCACATTTTGGGCAAGATAGGCGTTCTTTGCTCATTAAACCTTCCGGCTTTATTTCTGGGGGTTTTAATTCGCTCAATTTCTCCTTTTGTTCTTTAAATTGAGAAGCTTTCTCTTCTAGAAATTTATTTTTCGCTTCAAAATCTTCTTTAACTTCTTGAGGTTTGGTTTCCACCCTTATTTCTGGGAGTTTTGATTCACTTAATTTCTCCTCTTGTTCCTTAAATTGAGAAGGCTGGTCGTCTAAAAATTTATTTTTCGCTTCAAAAACTTCTTTAACTTCTTGAGGTTTGGTTTCTTTTTGGGAGAACAAATCTTTCTTCTCATCAACCTTACCAACAATAGCTAGTTCTGCGATTCGCCAACATAGTTCATCATATTTGGTATATTGTTTATAAATTTCTTCTGCTTTTTTTTTAATTTCATCTATATCAATTCTTCCCTTTCTTTGAACTTGAATAAGTTTTTCAGCAAGTCTCCAACATAAATCATTAAAGGATAAATTTTCCTCAGATAGATAATAAGCTCTAACTTTTATTTTTTCTTCTAAATCTTCTTGGCTTTCAATAACCGACATTAATTTCACAATTTTGTAAGTTGATTTCTTTTACAAAAGGTTTATAAAATAATTTATATATAAATATTATTTTTTAAAAAAAAGAGATTAGTAAATCCAAAATGAACAATAATTTTAGATACTTGGTATTGATAAAGAAAATGGAAAAAACTTAAAAATAAAGATTTTATTTGTTTTTTCTAAAATTTTTTAATCTTATCTAATAGATTTTATTTTCTTAGACCATTTACGCGTTTTTACATTATTGAATGTTAGTAATAGAAGCTTATCTAATTTTAACTAACTTAAATCAACGATGATTCTATTTGAATTAAAATATAATGTGATTATGAAGGATGAGATTAATCCTACAAAATTTTTTTATTTTTTTTTGTTAGTCAAAATTAAATTCGAATACAAAAGTTACAAAAAATTAATAAGTTTTTAATTATATATGATAGATTATTAGATGATAAAATATTAAGAATGAGAAAAGGTAAAAAATGAAAGTCTTTAAAAATTCCGGGGAAGAAATAAGTGGAAATACAATTATCGCAAAGAAGAATTGTGAATTCTGTGGAAAACCTGTAAAAATGTACAGGGGGAAATATGATAGACCTTATAAATTTGTTTTTATAAATATCGCTCAAGTTCCACCAAAGCATTATTTTTGTTCAATTTTGACGGCTACTTCAGCCATAAGGAATTAAAAAA
Organism: uncultured archaeon; assembly: GCA_964598265.1. Taxonomy (GTDB): domain Archaea; phylum Asgardarchaeota; class Lokiarchaeia; order Sigyniarchaeales; family SOKP01; genus Loki-b32. The sequence goes on along the minus strand of CAZRBD010000049.1, from coordinate 639 downwards.
TGTAAAAATAAATGGATCTTTAAGCCAGATAAACGCAAAGCTTTTAATATAGAACAACCCAAGATCCCAAATTCTTAAGTTTAGGAAGATTCGCGAAATTATAAAATTATTTCAAGATTAGAGAGAAAAATTTTGCTAATCTCTCCTTAAATTCTAAGATTGTAATATTATTGGGATCCAATTTCTTATTTTTTCTAATTTGTCCTCTTTTGATAAGCTGAGACTACTTTTTATAACAGAAAAAACATGATATATTTATTATTTAGCAGTTGGAAGAGTAAAGTAAAAAGTACTTCCTTTACTTTTTCCATCTGATTCCACCCAGATTTTCCCACCATGCGATTCTACAATTCTTTTTGAAATAAATAGCCCTAAACCTGTACCACAACATCGTGTTTAAGGAGAATTTGAGAATTTTAAAAATTCATTTATCAGGCCCATTATCATCATTTTTTTGATTTTTTTTTTTAGAAAATTCAATTACCAGTTTATCACAATCTTCAATTACATCTTTAACGGGATCTTTAAAATTAGAGGCATCATCTTTAAAATCGTCTTTTTTCAATCCATCAACATAACCGTAGGCAGCTTTACCTCTTAATTTAATTAGATCCTTTAATATGTCTAATTGATTATCAA
>CAZRBD010000048.1:15227-24675 GCA_964598265.1 uncultured archaeon | reverse complement strand
CCATTGAAGCTCGTTCTTTCAATTTATTATATCTTAGGATAAGAACCTCGATTGAATCTAAAAACTTTTTACCCTCCTCTTTCAAAAAATCAAAATGATGTTCGAATGAAGGTATTATCTCTTTAAATACTCGAGTTTTTAATGAATCTCCACTGGTAAATAATTTATTCTTTTTTATTATCTCTTCGAGATGCCTTTCAGATGTTTTAAACAAAGTTGACATACTTTCAATAATTTTTTTCTTCTCATTCACATTCCATTGATCAACTTTATCTTGTTCCAATTTAGTTTGTTCATCTACTTGAATTGCATCTATTGTTGAAGAAGTTTTTGTGATTTGACTTGAATATCTTGTAGTGACATCTTTTAGCTGAACATTTAAATCTATTAACCATTTACCTACTTCTTTTTCTATTAATTCTACTTGTGTTTTCCATCTTAACGCATTTCCTTTCATCGTGTTTATTATTTGGCGATACATTTCTGAAATATTTAACGCTTTTTCAGTTGAAATTCTTGCATCTAAAACAGTAAAATCAATAATTGGTTTATATTGAATTAGAGGAATTAATTTAATGAGAGTCTGAAGGAATTCAGGATTAATTAGGCCATCTATAGTTAGCATATGAAATTCTGATTCCTCACTCTCACCTATTTCTTCCGCTTCAGTGTCTTTATAATTCAAAATATCTGTTAATATATTCAATTGCTCAAATCTTGTTCGATTCTCTACATTTCTGAGAATATGTCCAACTAAAGGTTGACGAGGTGGATTTGAGAACTTTCCTTTATTATTAAATAAATTCAGACCATCTAACATTATATGGGTACTAATTACGCCCTGTATACTCAGAATTGGCCAGAGGAGCCTTGAAAAAGAAATTATTTTTTGATTATTCCCTAAATTTTTAGTTAAGAGATGGAATGCAAGGGTCAACTCGTCATTTCCCTCAATTAAAATGTGAGGAGAATTTTTTTTTTCCTTAATGATAAAAAATGGCAACAGATACTGATTACCGTGTACACTCATGGATTTTATCCTAATTTTTTATTATTTTCCCAATTAAATTATTCCTTATAATTAAATTTAAAGGGATTCAGTTTTAAAATTTTAATCTTTTTATTTTTAAAATTGATAGTCTGGCGATAATAAACAGATAAATTTAGAGAAAAAAAATGAAATTAAAAATAATAAAAAGTTAAATTTCTTTTTATTTGAGTTGTTCATAATTATTAGCTATTACTAATGTAATAAGAGCAAATAAAATTATTAAAGGGGGCAAAGTCGCTCTAAAATGGGGATATTCAGCAACAATAAGTGCACCATGTAAGATTCTTCCACTGTAATATAGCAGTAAGCCGATAGCATTTAATGCATAAGATTTTCTCAAGACTCCAAAAGTTTTCCAAGCGAGATATATAAAAACAAAAGGAATTAATGCTAAGAATAGAGGTTGAAAAATAAAATTTAAGAGAAATCTACCAAGAGGATAAGACCATGCGCCAAATTTTACTGTAATTAAGGTAATACTGATATTGTATGGCTCTTCCAAAAAAGCGGGATCCATGAAAAGCGAATCAGATAAGGTTAGTGCTAGAATTCCTATAACGATAGGGAGAGCCACCAGTACGATCCTGATTAAGAATTTTATATTATTTTTATTTCTAAACCAATTTTTCATTGATTTTGGTTGCTCCACTTTTTGTTCTGTATCTGTATCTGGCGGAAATAACAGTATTCCTAATACACCCACAGCGCAAGCGGTTCCCATCCATGTAAAGAATGTGGCTAAGCGAAAATTCATCATTAAATATGCTACTACCTCTATTTCATTATCTATTCCATTGTATAATTCTGGAGCATAAAAATAATATATAATGAAGAAAACTCTTCCTATGCCTAGCATTACAAAAAACAAACCAAAAAATAACCAGTATATTTTCTTCGAAGTTCGGTATCTAATAAATAAGAAGTAAAAGCTTAATATAAGAAAGAAACCTACTATCATAAAGTATAAACCTGATTCAATAAAATCCCACAAAGAAAAATATTGAAATGAAGCCCCTTGAAATATCATAATACTCAATTTTTTTTTTTTTCTTAGAAATATTATTTGTTACTTTAGAGATATTATCTTTTGGATCTATAAAAATTTAATTTAATTTTATTAAGATATCTTAAAATACAAATATTATAAATCACTTTTTTGCACTATATGAAGATTAAAGATAGTACAGAAACGTTCAATTCATTAATTAAACGCCGTGGGTTCATATGGGGTCCATCACCAGAGATTTATGGGGGACTTGCCGGTTTTTATTCCTATGGTCCATCAGGAATGGCTATAAAGAATAATATATTAACGATATTTCGAAAAGAGCTACGTTTTTATGGGTTTGGAGAAGTTGAGTGTCCAACTATTATGCCATCGATAGTATGGGAGGCTTCTGGACATTTAGAACGTTTTATTGATCCAGTTTTGAGATGTAATAAGTGTAATGCATTATATAGAGCAGATAAATTTCTTAAAGATCGATTTCCTAATCTTATGATAGATGGCTTATCTTTTAAAGAAATGGAGGATTTAGTTAAAAAGCATGAATTAACGTGCTTGAAATGTGGGAACCCTTTTAGTAAGATAGAAGAATACAATTTAATGTTAAAAACTCAGGTAGGTAATAATGTAACTGTATATTTACGCCCGGAAACAGCTACGACTACATATCTAATGTTTAATCGTTTAGATCAAGATGCTCGAAGGCAATACCCAATAAAAATTTTTCAATATGGAAAAGCGTATCGGAATGAGATTTCCCCACGACAAGGAGTTCTTAGAATGAGAGCATTCGATCAATTTGAACTTCAACTATTTATAGGCAAAGAGCAAGAAATGTCATTTGATGATTATGAAGAAATTAAAGGTAATACTCTTCCTTTATTAGATTGGAAATTACAAGAAAAAAATATTGAAACACCACAAACTATCACCCTTAAGAAAGCAATAGATACTAAAATTCTCAAAAAACCAGCATTTGCTTATTGTTTATATATTGGATTTTACTTAACTAAAGAACTAGGTTTTCCGGATGATGTAATGCGATTTAGGCAACATTCTATAAATGAACGCGCCCATTACGCTGATGACGCTTGGGATTTAGAAATAATGACAAAACAATTTGGATGGGTTGAGATATGCGGAGTTCATGACCGTACAAACTATGATTTAAAGAGACATGGAGAATTTTCTAAACAAAGTTTTGAAGTCTTTACAAATTCTAATTCAGAAAAGAAAGAAATACCTCAAATTCTTGAGATTGCTTTCGGAATAGATAGAATCATCTATACTTTACTTGAATCGAGTTTTAATGTAGAAGAAGGAAGAATTAACTTAAAATTAAATCTTAATTTAGCCCCAAATACTGTAGCAGTTTTCCCACTTGTTAGAAATAAAAAAAATATTAGAAATCTTGCATTAAAGATACACAAAGATCTATTAACGAGCAGAATAAACTCTTTTTACGATGAATCTGGTTCTATAGGAAAACGTTACAGAAGACAAGATGAATTGGGTACTCCTTTTTGTATTACAATCGATTACAAATCTCTAGAAGATAATACAGTCACAATTAGGGAAAGAGATTCAATGAAACAAGTGAGAACAGATATTTCAGATCTTGTCGATCTACTTTTAAAGAAACAAAAAGAATAACTCCTTACACTTTTAGTAAATATTATAATATTTTTGAAGCCTTCAGAAAAAATTTTAAAGAGAAGGATTTTTTACAATTATAATTTAAAAGGAAAACTTTTGGTAAAAAAAACATAGTTGCTCGATTGCTATAATAATGAGATTAAATGACATTACACACATACACCAGAATAGAAGAAAGAGGAATTCCCGTCTAAAAATCTTATTTCCTTTACTAATTATGACAATTATAGTTCTCAACACTTTGTTTGTGAGTAAAAACTTTAATTCATTAAATCTAACTGAGGATGAATTTCAAAATAAAAATGAAAATATTGTTAGTATTGATTCTCCGGCTCCAAAAACGTCAATAGATACATCCATGCTTCAAGATCCTTATACAAAAAATTTTGAGAACCTTAAAGAATTTTTTATTAACAATTATCAATCTGACTTGGATTATGATATCCCAACCTATTTTAGAGTAGGAGATGGTACCGGTAATATTATTGATGATACTATTTTCTCGGAAGATAACCTTCTCCTATACAGGACATTAATGAGAGCAGAACTAAACGAAAGTGAAATTTTTGAAACTTATTTACAACTTAAAAATACAACATTATGGTATGAGGACAGTAATAACCAATACGGTTTCGTTAAATCAGTTGATAATTCCACAGGTTTAATAAAGGATGATAATCGATATCTAATTGACAATTTGGAACCAATCTTTTTATTAATAGAAAACATAGGGGATAACATTGATAACCTTTTAGTTGATGGGGAAAATCCAACAGAATCTATTGATGAACAATTTAATCTTATTAATTCTTCTCAATTTTGGGATAAAGATGATCTAGGATTTTATCAATATAATTCTTCAACAACATATTATTCAGAAAGCAATTTTTATAGCGTTTTGGCAAACCTGTTAATTCATCGAACTTACCGTAATCTTAATATTGATAGTCAAATTCGGGATAGATCATACGAATTAGCAAATCTAACAATGAATTCATTAAATACAGGAATGTGGGAACCATCAGATAACGCATTTTTTTACAATGCGACTAGTAGTTGGGATACATCTGGATCAGGTCAGGCATATTATCACTTGAGTACAAATGCCTTAGGAATATTCACTTTAGTAGAATATTGGATTGAAACTGGCATGAAAAATGATTCCTCATATTTACAACAGGCTATTCAATTATATAATAGCTTAGAAAATAGATTGTGGAATGACACAAATCCATACAATCTTTATATGAATACCTTTAGACTTGGCGATCCGGATGTTTGGGATGATAATATTGATCTCAAGGCTAATTCAATGATGATGAGTTCTGTTTTGAAACTTTTTGAAGTTACTGGAAATATTACATATTATAATAAGGCTATTACAATATTCAATGAACTTGAAAAAGTCTTATATGATAACCAAATTAATGCCTATAATGATTCTATCTCAAATAACAATAAGATCTTACTTTCAAACCTTAAACTATTTGATGCTTATCATAAGGCTTATAATATTTTTAACAGTACAGTTTTAAGCGCCGAATATAATTTATCCAACCAAATTCCAGACTTTATCTTTAATCAAGATAAGATGAATATTACATCGATATATTCTTACAGAAAAACTCTTGATTACTTCAATCCCGTAAGTAAATTATATATACCATTTACAATAGAATATAATATAACAAATTGGGATATAAATTATCTTTTTAAATACTCTAACGGTTCATTACTTACTAAAATCCCTGATCAAATTTTAGATCCAGAAACTACACATAATTTACTATATAATATTGTCGATACGATACCTATTGATCAAGGGTATTACATATATATTTGGGCGAATACATCGTACTTCAGGATGTCTGAAATTACAAAACGTTTTAGTGTTACTTCTGGACTAACTAATATCTCAATTGAAGGGACGGATGATAGATTTTATCAAGGACCCTTTGTAAATGTTTCTCTAGTTATTAATTATACCCGAACAGATAACTTAACTTTAACTGCTCATTTAGAAGGAGAAAATATTGTAAATTCTCCAGTTCAAGAAATTAATTTCACAGCATCAACAGAAGAGAGAATATCCTTTAATATCACAGCAAATCTAGGTTCAATACCGGGACCTAGTGAAATTTTCTTTAGAATTAAAAAGGGAAATATCCTATATTTAGAGGTTAAAATTATTATTGAAATAGGATATTCTTTTGATTATAGCAATTTACTATACCAAGGTCAGGTTGTTAGTGGTGATAATGTATTTATTTCGTTGAATCTAATTAATTTTCTGCCAAATTCCTCACAATCCGTAAATATAAGCTTCAAGGGAGTTAATGAGGGTTTAATTGAAGATTATAATCAAGAAGAAGTTCTAATTGAAGGTGAAATAAAAACGGTTTCCTACCATCTACAAACCCTGGAAAACATTAGGAGTGATACAATTAATATTAAAATGAGCATCTCAATAAACACTACTGAATATTATACTGAAATCTTAATAGTTGAAGTTATTCCTCAGTATGAAATAAAGAGTGTTTCATTCCCTAGAAAAATTCCTCAGGGAACAGAAGGATATTTAATAATAGTAATTCAAAATAATCATAAAAATTCAGAAGAGTTTTCTTTAACCATAAATGGAAAAATAGTTGCGACTAACATTAATGAGCTAGCTTACGGAGAAAATAGAATTGTCAAAAAAATAATTCCTACTATCAATCCTTATGAATTAGGTAAAAAATCCTATCAAATTGTATTAAAAGACAGTTCTGACCAAGAAATCGCGCAATTCTACTTCGAGGTACAACTTGAGCTATCAATTCTTAATTTATTACTTTTCTATGTATTACCTATTTTAATTCCTGTTGGCATTATATTATTTTTCCTAAATAAAGATATAAAAAATAAAAAATTAAGAAGATGAATCACTCTTGAGAGAGAAACAAAACAATAAAAAAATCCTAATTCTTTTCATTTCCCTTTGTTTTTTAATTAACTTCTTAATACCCTCATCTAATTTACAAAACAATAGATTTAACGATGAAATTAAAGGGGTTTTTGACAATCCTAATGTAGCAGCAACTCCTTCACCATTACCTTATTCTGCTATTTCTCAAAACAGTACAAGTATTTATCGTTTGTTTGAATCCATTAATTTTACTATTGACACTTCTAGTTATAGTGGAGAAGCTAATTATACTATAATGCAAGTTATGTTTACTAATGGGTCTTTAATAAATTATACACAGAATTTTGTGGGAGATTTCAAATTCTATTATGAATTTAAACCAACTTATGAAGCTCCTTTAGGGTTTCAAAATGTTAGTTTTCTTATTTACAATGTTTCAGGCGTGTTGCTAAATAACCATACTACTTACACAAATTTTACTATAAAAACGAATTATATGGCTAATTTCAATCAAAATGAATATATCATTGGGGATACTCTTTCAGCAGATCTTGCTTTAAATGATTTTGGTGCGTATCACTTTCAGTGGAATATTACTGTGGTTGACAATATTAACGAATCAACTCAAAAGAATTTGTTAAATCTCGAAAACAACCTTTATCATTTTTCATTTAATATAGATAATAATACATTTCAGCAAATAAATAAAATTTATTATTTGAAAGTAAATATCTCAAATAATATAACTAATAAAATACGTGCGGCATATTTTCCTTTTAGAATTGGAAATTCCAATCCTTTAATAAATTCCACCCTTAAATTAACACCAGAGGAGGTATTTAGAACTGATGAATGTGAAATATCATTAAATGTTACAGATCTTGAAACAGCTTCGGAAGACCTTAATTTGGTGATGTATCTTTATGATTCGGAGGGCGAACTTACTCTTGAATTACCAATACCATATGTAAGTAATAATTCATTCTCAGAAACATTTAATATTCCTTATAATAAACCTATTGGAGTATATAGGGTTAATATTACAGCAACAGATGAAAATGGGGGGTCTACATCAAAAATAACTACTCTAACTGTGAAGAATAACCTCCCAGAAATTCATAGCTACCTAATTAATGGTATATCTATGAATCAAAGCATTTCCATAGCATATGGAAAAAATTTAGTTTTCACTTTTAATGTTTCAGATGTAGAAGGAGTTGCTTTTGTTAAAGTTGCTCTATTAAATAAGAATGATGAATGGTATAATATTACAAAAACATATGATGGTATAAATACTGAAATAACGATCAGAACTGTTGAATTAATAACAGGCAGTTGGATTGTGTATCTTTATGTTTATGATTCTGATGGGGCAATCATTAGTCTTACAGATGGTTTTAATCAAGCACCTCAAGAAATAAGAATTATCGCAGATATTATCAGTGATTTTATACCATGGATTAGTTTGTTTATAGGCTTAAGTATTGGGATCTTAATAGGAATTGGAAGCATTTTTAAGTATGCTAAATCAAAATACAGAAGTTCTACTGTGAGGACTCAAAAAAAACCCCAAATCCCTTCTAAAAAGGCATTAAAAAAGAAAGCAGTTAAACCTAAACCAAAGCAAATTCCAGTAGATTTAGATGAAGTAACAATTTCAGAATCAGAAACTGAAAAAGATCAAGAAAAAGAAAGGGTAACTAAAAGAAAAATAAAAAGAAAATTATAGATAATTAATACTACCTTCACTTTTTTAAATCTAATACACTTTGATTTAACCTAGAATATCGTGTAATTTATATTGAAATTTACCAAGTTTTCCTCCATAATTACCTGCTGAGATTCTATTTACGCCTGGAACTTTTACAGCCGCCTCTATTCCTAATCTTATTGATGTTTTTATTGCCTCTTCAGTTGCTCCATCAAGAATAATCTCATAAACACAATGATCTCCTTCCTTTAACTCAGAATTGTCAATCTTCTCTCGTAATGTCGGGCATAACGGATCATTAGTTGAGGCATTTAAGAATTTGTACTTAGAACCTACTTTTGAGCCAGAACGCACAACTCCTCCTGGAAATGGGGCAATTACATTAGGAATATCTTTTATAGCTTCTACTGATTTACTTGCTGCCTCTAAAGTTGAGTCTTGGTCTTTTCCAATTATCAGAAAATTTCCCCCTGCTATTCCCTTTCCAACCTTTATCATACTTTGAACAATGAATTCACCATCCATGACCGGAATTCTCCATGTTTCAAAAGGAAATTTAGCTTCCACTTTATCTTGAAAACCATCTCCGAAAAATTTGAGATTAGCTCCCAATTTTATTTCAAATTGTTTTTCAGGAATAAGTGATAGGTTTAACGCATCAAAACAAGCAGTTGTTGGGCATGTGAACACACATTGTCCAACTCGATTCATTACAACCTTGCTCATTTCGTCCTTTTTAGTTTTAAAGAACATTAAAATAACTCCTGGACGATTATCGGGTGTCTTGTCAGGAGGAACAAAAACATCTATTCCCGCCTCAGCATCACAATGAATCGTTGATGTGCCATATCCCGTTGTTACTTGACCCGCTATTGTAACCCACTTATTATTTTTGGCAGTTACTAAAATTCTACAAAAGAATGCTCCAAAAGCTTCGCAAAAAGTATCTTCAATCTCTACACCATTTAATTCCATTTAAATTAAACTCCTTTTCAAAAAAAGTTTGTTTCTAAATATTTAATTAATTTGTATTTAGTAATAGATTTCGATTTTATATATAATTTAAAAAAAAAATAAAAACTCTAATAAATGGTAATATTATATAGTTAAACATTG
>CAZRBD010000048.1:0-15217 GCA_964598265.1 uncultured archaeon | reverse complement strand
TTGACAATACATCAAAGGTAGATGAGACGAGTGAAGAAGAGAAAATATTAAAAATAGGAGTATTAAAAAATGGGACTATAGTGAGTTCTTTATTGGTCGCTTTTCTTATGGATGAAAGAGCAGAAGCTAAAAGAATTGAAGTCTTAGAAGTTACTTCGGGAGCTAAAATGCATCCAGAAATATGTAGTAAAACAATGGAAAAGTTATTAGAACTTAATCCAGAGTTAATAATAATGTCTTCTCCAAATGCAGCCTTACCTGGTCCAAAGAAAGCAAGAGAGATGGTTAATAACATTCCTACAATTGTTATATCTGACTCTCCAGCAAAAAAGGCCATAGATGAAATAAAAGAAAAAAATATGGGATATATTTTAGTAAATTGTGATAGCATGATTGGAGCACGTAGACCCTTTCTTGACCCGACTGAAATGAGTATTTTTAATGCTGATTTATTAAAGGTTTTGGCAATAACTGGAGCACTTCAAGTGATTACAGAAGAATTAAATAAAGTAATTATAGATTTGCTAGAAGGAAAAACTCCAACACTCCCTCAAATTATAGTTGATTCTAATTGTGCAACAGAAGCAGCAAGATTTTCAAATGCTTATGCTAGAGTGAAGGCTATCGCAGCTTTTGAATTAGCAGCATCAGTGTCTAAAGTTACTGGAAAAGCATGCTTTCAATTGAAAGATAAATCAGAATATATGCCATTGTTAGCTGCTGCTCATGAAATGATGAGGACTGCTGCGTCTTTATGTGATGAAGCAAGAGAAATTGAAAAGTCTAATGATACAGTCATAAGAAAACCTCATCACTCAAAACAACATATATTAACAAAAATTGGGTTATTTGATAAAGAAGAATAACTTATTAGATGAATCTAATCATAAAACATATTTTTATTTTTATTTTTTTAGAAGGTTAATATTAAAATTCAGAAGATTTTAAGTAAATTTTTAAATTTTTGAATTCTTCCCCATTTAAAGCATTCATTACTCCAGAAAAAACACTCTGATCTTTATTTTTTGTAACTGCCATTAGTACAGCTCCGTTAGTAACCTCTTTTATAAGAATCCAACAACTCTCTGATTCATAAACAATTGTAGACAACGATAGAGGAGAAAGATTTGAAACATTCTGTAACTCCATAACTTGTTGATAAATGCTGTAAATATTTGAATCTAAAGTTCCGATTTCGAACTTCATAAACTGCAATGGCTTAGATTCAAACTTTCCAAAAGTAGAAGAAATTAATAATCCATCTGGTTGATTAAATAATAGATATTCAGAAATAGTATTAACTTTTAATTCATCTATTAAATGTCGGATTTTTCCTAGACGTTGCATAGATAATGTACTCTTTTGAATTTCATAATCTAATATCTCTATTAGTCTATGTTGAGCACTACCTTCTTTTACGGATACAGGTGTAAATGAGAGTTTTTCCATTAATTTTTCTCCCAATTCATTTGTTAACACTTTATAATATTCATCTTCCTTGGATTCTTGTAAATCAATTTTATTCAACAACACGTAAACCATACTAATATCGGGAGAAAATTCCAATAAATATTTTAAAAAATTATCAAAAATATCCCTTACTTCATCATCTATGGAGGCTGAATCAACCATAAAAACAGCTGTAGTAGCCTCTGAAAATATGAGATCACGTTGGGATTCAGAAAAGTATCTCTCCATATATCTTTCCTGACCTCCTAAATCCCAAAGGTTAAGTTCCATTATGCCTCGGAAGATAAAATTCTCTCGTGAAACACCTTTAGTTGGTTTTAAGTTTAAAACTTTCATGAAATTATATCCTAAACAAGTTGTCCGCATAAGCGACGTTTTTCCCGCTCCAGCTGGACCAAATAGTAAAATTTTCATTCAAATACAATCCATAAATGATATAATTTTTTATGATACTTCCAATATATTTCTTATACCTTATTTTTTATTTAATTTTTTCTAATTATTATAAGGAAATTTAGTTTTCCAAGATATTGATCTTATCACGATGAATTAAATTGATTTGATAAAAAGGAATTCAGTAGAACAATAACTTCAATTAATAAAGTTATAATCCACAAATCTAGATTTATAGTTTTTTCTGTTTAAAAAATCTACTTTCGGAATATACGGAAAAAATTAGAATAAAAATGAATTTGATGGAGAGATTTTAAGAATAATATTTTATTATATCTCAATGAGCTAGAAAAATCTTTAAATTGTGAGAAATTTATGTCTTCAAATAACTTAGAGGAAGATTTCCATTCAGTAACAGACGAATTAGAAGTTCCTGGAACATCATATAGATGTCAATTAGGGCTAATTAATGGGAAATGGGCATCACGGTTGCTAAAAGGCCGAGATGTTATTGATACTTACGTTTATAAAGACGAAGATATAAGCGTTATAGAGGAGGAGAGGAATAAAATTGAATCTATTATGAAAAAGGAATCGGTAGACGAAATTTCGTTTGAGAGACAATATCTTCCAGAAATTTTTGATAGTGCTATATTAGAACTCTCTGATGATGACGGGCTTCCAATGTTAAAAGGATTTGTAATAGGGTATTTCAGAGTATCTGGTATACTAACCAAAATACATGGTAAAGTGATAAAATTTTTTAGAGGAAATATACCTTTTCATAGTAATGAGCTCTTTAAAAAGATGCAAGAAACAATGAAGACAATTAGAGAAGAAAATGATAAAAAAGATTTCCATAAATTAAAAGAATTAATTTATTTTAATGATGTACTGAGACTACTTCCATCAATCCCAGAGGTAAAAGCTGCTGCAATCGTATCTAAAGAAGGTTTACCTATTGCTTCAGTACTTCCTCAAGGTGCTGATGAGACAAGGATAGCAGCGATAACAGCCGCACTTTTATCGTTAGCTGTATGCTCAATAATGGAGATGGAAAAAGGGGAATTTGATCAACTGTATGTCAAGGGAACGGATGGATATTTGTTAGTGCTAGAAGCAGGTGCCAATGCGATACTAATTGTTTCTACAACAAAGACAGAAAGATTGTGATTAATATTTCTCGAGTTATAAGAATAAAAAAAATATCGATGATTTTTCATATTTATTTACCCAAAATGATAAAACATTTCTAAAAAAATTTTGGAAAATATAATAGTACTGTTAGGTATTTTTTATACAATTTTAAATGTAAAATTTAATTAGAAAAATCATTATAAACTAATCTTAAAAACTGAAGTTTTAATGGATTTAGATTTAAATAAGTATATTCGAACTATAAAAGATTTCCCGATCAAAGGAATTCAATTCAAAGATATAACAACTCTTGCTAAAGTTCACGCCCCATTTAAAGAATCATGCGACAGAATAATAAACCACTTCCAAGAAAGGGGAATCACGAAAGTAGCAGCAATCGAAGCCAGAGGATATGTTTGGGGTGGTGTAATCGCATATCAATTAGGGGCAGGATTTGTTTTAATTAGAAAACCAGGAAAACTACCTGCTGAGATAATCAATGAGATCTATGAATTAGAATATGGAACTGATTCTATAGAAATGCATAAAGATGCTATTGAAAAAGGAGAAAAAGTATTATTGTTTGATGATTTATTAGCAACGGGAGGAACAGCTAAAGCAGCAGTTAACTTGATAGAAAAAGCAGGAGGAATTGTTGAGGGTATTGCATTTGTTATTGAACTCACTGGAAGCTTATATGGACGGGAAAAGTTGAAAGACTACGAAATTTTGTCGTTATTAGAGATTCCTGTTGAGGAATAGTTATTCAATAAAAAAAATCGAAAATAATAAGTTAAACTTTTTTTATAATTTTTCTAATTCTTGCGGGATAAAATGGAAAGTATTAAAAAACCTCTTTCTAACTGATTCCAAACTAAAAATTTGTGTTTGAGCTCCGCTAGTTTCAATAACAAATGACCCTATTATAGATCCTAATCTACAAGAATCTAAAATTGTCATTCCCAATGTTAAACCAGTTAATAATCCCGCACGATACCCATCTCCTGCACCAGTAGTATCTTCAATTTTTTCTGGGTCTGCTATAGGGATAGAAACTTTAAGTACCTTGGACTGTTCATCTTTATAAATTAATTCAGAACCATTTGAGCCTTTCGTTATTATAATTACGTCAATCATCTCAATTAATTTATTTTCAGTTAATCCTGTTTTCTTAATAATTTGATTTATTTCAAAGGAATTTCCAATTAATATTTTCGACATATTTAAGATGTTCAAAAGGAGCTCTTTTGTAAAAAGCGGGGTAACTTGTCCTGGATCGAAAATGATTGGTATTTTTAAATTATGCAGTTGTTCAGCAAAACAGGTCATTGCCTCTACACTTTGAGTTGAATTTATAGCAAATAGAAAATCTTCTGGTTTTTTTATTTTTTCTCTTAAATCAATGTCCTTGCACTTTTTTAACGCACCACCGTGAAATACAATCATTTGATTAGATTTAACATCATTAACTATATAACAAGCGGCAGTAAAGAGTTCCTCGTGAACATCAACTCCAAGTTCAATATTTTCGAATTGATTTATGTGATCTCGATATCCCAAACTTTCGAAATCCTTACCAACAGATCCTAATAATAAGACTTTAGCAATTTGTAATAGACCCAAATTATAGGCAATATTACCTGCAGTGCCACCAAAATATTGATGGCGACTGTCTGCTGTGATTGTACTTTGAAATTCCTCTTTTTCATAATCAATTGATACTGCATTCACAAATTTTTCTTTGAAGCCCATTATATAATCAAAAGCTAATGAGCCAAGTATTAATACCTTATTTTCATCCATAATATTTCAATTTAGTTATTATATCCCTCTTCATTAAACTTAATCAATTAAATTTCCTTAACCTCATCAAATATAATACTGATTGATTAAAATAAAAAAAAAATTTATAATGCTTCTTTATTTTGGAATTCTTATATGATTGCTCCTTTTAGAGAATTAAAACATTTACAATCTCGTTCAGTATCAATTTTTGGGATAATATCTTCTAAAAGTTTTTTAAGATTTTCAGTATTTCTTGCCATTGTTTCTAGAATTTCTTCAATACTAACTACTAATTTTTCAATAGGACTCCCGCATTTTTCACAATTTTCTTTGACCTCCACAATTCCGCAATTAGGACAGCTAGCAGCCCAGACATCTAAGTCTGTAACCATTGCAATTGTTCCATAACACATCTCTTTTTCTGCTGCAAGAATAACTTCAGGGTAAACGGTCATTCCGATTATATCTCCTCCCCAATGTCTAAACATCTTCGATTCAGCTCTTGTTGAGAAGCGAGGGCCTTCAATGCATACATAAGTACCCCCTTTTTGTATGTTTATTCCGAAATTTTTACCACTCTCATAAAAAAGAAGATTTAGATACCCACAAAATGGATCTGCTTGTCCAATATGACAAACTTGACCTCCGTCATAAAAAGTATCTAATCTTTTCTTAGTACGATCAATGTATTGGTCCACTAAAATAAATTTTCCTTTATCGTGTTCTCTTTTTAAAGATCCAACTGCCGAAGGGGAAATAAGATACTTCACTCCTAGTTGTTTCATTGCCCAGATGTTTGCTCTAAAATTCAACATGTGTGGTGGGATTGTATGACCTGCTCCGTGCCTAGGCATAAACGCTACCCTTTTTCCTTTGAAATCACCCACTTTTATAATATCTGATGTTCTTCCATATGGAGTGTAGATTTTAATATCCTCCCCATTTTCAAGATTCACATCAGATCCAGTACCCCCAATGATTCCGATATCTGCAATACCTTCTAATTTCATAAAGAAATCCCAGTACAAATTTGGTTTTATATGATTAATTTAATAAAGTTGATATTTTTTGATTGTTTTTTTAGAATAATAAGTTTTGTGATATTCATAATATTAAAAATAGAGTAGAAGATGGTAAAACTTTCATTTTTGGGTAGTTGCAGAGAAATTGGGCGTTCTGGCATTCTTGTAGAGTCAAAAAATGGAGATAAATGTATCTTAGATTATGGTATTGGATTTAATAAGGAGAAAAGAATGCCTCATGAAGTAGATTTCAATAATTTAAAAGCTGTAGCACTTACCCATAGTCATGTTGACCACTCAGGGGCATTACCATATTTATATAAAGAATTTACTCATCCATTTCTTACAAATTCAATTTCATTAGCAATTACTGAAGTTCTTATAAAAGATATGATAAGAATTTCAAATTATCCATATCCATTTGGTTATAGAGAACTAAACCGACTAAAACAAAACGCTATTTTTCTGGAAGCAGGGAATCGGTACAAAATTAGCGATAATTTTTTTGTAACCTTTATAGAAGCGGGACATATACCTGGAAGTGTATCTATACTACTTGAAGTTGATAATAAAAATATTTTATATACAGGAGATTTTAATACAGAAGAGACAAATTTAATAACTCACGCAAATTCTTCAAATATTCCCCCCTTAGATGGGCTTATTATAGAATCTACATATGCTTTAAGAGATCATCCTCCTAGAGAAACAGTTGAGGAAAAATTCGTTGAGAAAGTAATTGAAATAACTGAAAATGGTGGAAAAGTTCTTATTCCTGCTTTTGGAGTCGCACGTTCCCAAGAAGCATTATTAATCCTAGAAAAATTTAAGTATCAAGGAAATATTTTTATAGATGGATTAGCGCGAAAAGTATCAACTATATTTTTAGAACATCCAAAGTTTATTAAAGATTTTAAAACATTCCAGAGAGCTATTAGAAGATCTCAATTTGTGTTAAACAAAAAAGACAGAGTTAGTGTAAGAAAAAAAAAGGGAGTTATTATTTCACCTTCTGGTATGCTTAAAGGGGGAGCCGCAATAGATTACCTTCAAACAATACTAAATGATCCCTCCTCTGCAATATATTTAGTAGGATATCAAGTTGAAGGAAGTCCTGGTAGAGGCTTGATAGATGAGGGTGTATTCAAATTTAAGGATTTAAATAAAAGGAAATCCGTTTTAGGTGATACATCAATTAAAGCAGTGTGTGACTATGATTATTTTGACTTTTCTAGTCATGTGGACGGAAAAAATTTACGAAAATATATTTTAACTTTAAATTTTCGAAAAAATTCAAACAAAAATATATTCTGTGTTCACGGTGATAACAAATCAACTACAACCCTAGCCAGTGATTTAGTAGATTTGGATTTTAATTCAGTTGCTCCAGAAACAGGTGAAGTATACAAGATTTAAATTTTGTATATTAACTCGTTTAATATTATCAACTTTGTATCTGTTGTTGAATTACAATATTACAGTTTTCAAGAAATATATCTACTTTATCAATAGGAATTTTAGTTCCCGCTGCGGGAGGATGACCTCCTCCTAATACATCTAAACCTGAAAGTTCGCAAGCTTCTCTAATTGCTTTTGACAAATTAATACCTTTATCTACAATTTTTTCATGAGCTCTTCCTGAGACTTTAAAAACATCTTCATCTTTTCGTTTAGCTAAGCCAAAAATTGGTTTAGATTTATCAACTCCTTTATATCTTTCAAATATTAGCATAGAAGAGACAGTACCTATTATATTTTCGGGGATCATATCTTCTCCAAAAAAATATTGTATATATTCCTTTTGTTGAATTTTGTTATTTTCATGTATCCATGAAAGACTTCTTGATAAAGATTTCTTGTAATTCTTTAATATTTCTTGAGATTTTTGATAGGATCGTTTTCTATCCCCCATTGCGATAGCAATTCCTAATGAAGCGTAATTATTTCGCCCACATGCATTTAACAGTTTAGAAAACTCCGAAGCATCGTAAAGACCTGAGCCTTTTACCTCGTTTCTTAATAAATACCTATTTATAATTAATTTCTTAGTAATAATATTTGGTTTTATTCCAAGTTTCACTGAAGAGTATTCTATAATTGCGGAAGAAATTTTCTGTTTGTCTTCTTGATTTAATTCATTTAGACTCTTTATAGTTCCATCTGAATTTTCTAATAGAATTCCTAAAGTTTGCAGAAAAATTAATGTTTTATTTGTATCTTTTGTTAATCCTGGTAATTTAATATCATTAGAATATGCGATCGCTTCATTTATAGGTTTTATTGATGAGAAGTTTAAATCATTTATAACATCAATTTGATTGTGATTCTTAGCATCATCTAAAATTAGCTTATTTAATCCTTGAAATGTTTTATTAGGGCCTTTATTTTGAATATCTCCAATCGCTCCTACAATTGCTATTGGGGAAAGATCAACATTTCTTTGATTAATACATTTAGCAAAATAATAGCATAATCCTGCTCCGGAGATTTCTTGACTTCCATCAATACCAAAAAAATAAGGATTAACATGCCAACGATTTGTTTTTGTATAGATATTCTCAATTAGGACCAAATCACCTTTTTCAGAAACTTTCTGAGGGAGGTGATGATCCAATATTAGGAAAGAACTAAATTTCTTATCTTCTATTAACTGTTTTTCCAGCTCTAAGTATTGACCACTTCCAAAATCTGAAAATATGACATATTTATTAAAGTCATTAATTTTTTCAGAAATTTTTGCTATTTCTACCTTCTCTAATTGTCTAAGAGTAGTGATTTGAAAAGGAAGATTTTCTCGAAGAAAACATTTTCCAAGGATGGACCCTGAACTTAGTCCATCAGCGTCTAGATGTGTGTATATATGAATATTAGCTCCAGGTTTTTTTATATGACTAAGAAAAATATCTTTAATAATTGAGAGGCTTTCATTAAGTTTTTCTAAATTTTCAAATGATTTATCCATTTTTATTAAAATTATACTAAATTCAAAATTAAAAAAATATTATTATTAAATATCAAAATAATAATAAATACTCAATTAAAAAAAATAATTTAATAAGGTGAAAATAAGTGCATCACATAGAAATAAATAATCTCGCAAAAAATATTGTCGAAGAAATAATTCAAAATAAGGAAATATACAAAGCAATTGTTAATCAGCTAGAAAATGGAGCAACTGTTTTAGATATGTCAAATGCATCTTGGATTGGAGGCAAATTAGTTGGTGAAATATGTATGGGGGGTTTAGGTAGGGTAGATTTCTCATCTTATAACCTAGATAATAATTACATCCCTAGTGTTAATGTATACACATCAGAACCTATTATCTCATGCATGGCTTCTCAATTAGCTGGTTGGAACGTTAAATTGAAAAAGGAAATTGAAAAAAATGGAGTATATAAAAAAAAAGTTGTATTTCAATCATTAGGATCGGGACCGGCTAGAGCAAAAAGCAAAGTAGAAAAGTTATTTGAAGAAATAGATTATTCAGATAGTTCCGATTGTGCTGTTATTGTTTTTGAAACACCAAAATTACCAAACGAAGAAGTTATGAATATCATAGCAGAGAAATGTAATGTAGATCCTAGTAAAACATATGCTATTTGTGCTCCTACAGCATGTCTTACGGGTTCCATACAAGTAGCTGCGAGAATTGTAGAGACGGGAATTCATAAATTACACGAAATCCATTTTCCTCTGGAAGTCATTAAAGATGGATTTGGAACAACTACAATCGCACCCATTGCTAAGGATGATCTTGGAGCAATGGGACGTACGAATGATTCAATGAGTGCTGCTGGTATGACATATTATACAATTAACGTAGAAAAGGAAAAAGAGGAAGAGTTATTTATGTTACTTAAAAAAGCACCTGCTAATACATCAACCAGCTATGGAAAACCATTCATTGAAACGTTTAAAGCCGCAAATTATAAATTTTATGACATTGACCCCGGATTGTTTGCTCCAGCAGTATACACTATAAATAATATTAAAACAGGAAAAAGTTTAACCGTTGGACAAGTTAATCATGAATTATTAAAAGAATCCTATGGATTAAATTAAGAATTATATTATCTAATTTTAAAATTTTTTTTTTAACTCTTTGAAAAATTATATATAAGTTAATTCTTCTTCAAATTTTAAAATTTCATCCATCGAAATATCTCTATCAAATTTTATTTTAATATGAAGGCCTAGATATGCACATGCCAGTTTTGCTGCTGCGGCCACTTCCGCTTTTTTGAGTGTTATTGAATACTCATCTTGCTGTATGTGTTCTTCTTTATAATGGTTTTCTTGGAATTTTCGATCTTGAATACGAACGGCTCGTTCAGCTTTCATTGTATATAATAAAGAAGCCATCTTATCCGCAACTTTAAATGATAATTGATTTTTAACTACTATTCGAATAATATTATTAACATCAAAATAATTTAATGTCTCAAATTTAGCTCTGAGAAAACTTTTTAAATTTTCTGAGTTTTTTTCGCATTCAATCTCTGTCCAATCATTAATCGCGAGATTTCGTCTAAAAAATATCATTTCCCAATCTATATTAAGTTCTTTCAATAACTCAAATAATTTCTTCCCATTAGGTTTTCTAGATTCTATTATTATATAGAGTTGTAACCCATAATATTTGTGTTCTTGCTGAAGAAAGAAGCCTCTCTGCTGCATAGATGCAAGAATTAGTACTTTAATTGAGAAGATATTCTCAGACAGATTTTTTTTACTACAGTTCATATAAATTACATTGCCCTCTTCACTCACATATTCACAATCTAAAAAGCCTAGAATTCCTTCTCTATTTTCATTGATAAAGTCCATTAATCCGCTGAGTGTGGGTTTAATATCATATTTAATTAAATCGTTTTCCCCGATTGTAACATAATCATGATAATTGCTACCAATTGCTAGTTTTATTGAATTTAATCTAAGTTCCTTATCTGTTCCAAAAACTTTCTGAAATGCGTTATTTATTGGAAATACCTCATCCTCTAAAATTTTTAGGTCTGCAACTGAACTCTCGTATGGGTCAGGATCACTTAGCAATTTATTAAGAACAGGAGCTTCTGAAGCGTCCACTTCAATTTCATAAGATTTTGCTAAATCTTTTCTTATAATACAAAAAGATCTCTTTTTTTTATTATAGATTGAAAGTGATGTGTTCTCATCCAGAACCGCTCGAAACTTTTCAGTGAATTTACTTTCTGTAGAATCTGAATTAATCCTTCTTCTTCGAATTGTTTATCAACCAATTATATAGAATAAAATTTTACCTATTAATTAATTTATAAATTTGTATCTTAAATTCTTATCTGAAAAATATATAATAGCATTTTATCTCATTTATTTATAAAATATAACACCCTAAAAAGCATGTAGTTTATAGAATCTAAATTCTTTATTATTTTTTATTATGAGAAACGCAACAAATAGTTTCAAATTTATTCTAATTCATCTTCTAAGTAAAATTTGTCATCCTTTTTAACATAAACAATTGTACTTCCAAAATTATTACGTACGGTATATTTATCTCCTTGGACATCTAGTATCTCTATAGAATATGATAACCTTCTTTGGATTAAAATATCTTCAATTATTTTTTTTTCTTCTTCTAAATCCATAATTCCTAATTATTTTGTAAATCAAAAAAATTTTATTATTTTTACATGTTATTTTTATATCTATTAAATAAAAGGTGTAGAAAAATTATTAACAAAGATCATAAGCAGAAGATATCTGATCAAGCTTTAGCTCTGAAGAATGTAATTTCTGAACTTAATAAGAGTGAAGCTAAATATCGTAACCTAGTCGAAAAAGCAGGTGCTGGTATTGTTGCTACTGATTTAAAGGGAAGAGTTACTTATGTTAACGAGACTTTGTGTAAAATAATAGGTTATTCGGAAGAAGAATTGATCGGGAAACCCTTTGTCTTCTTTATTCATCCAAATTATAAAAAAAAAATCATTCGATTATTCCGGAGAGAATTTATAAGACCGAAAGTTGACATTGATTTAGAATTTGAAGCGATACATAAAGAGGGCTTTCCAGTTTACATTCTCTCTAAACCTTCAATATTTTATTACGAGAATAAGATAGCTGGTTTCAATGCAGTTATTTTCGACATCACAGAAAGGAAAATCGCCGAATTTAAGTTAAAAGAATCTGAAGAAAAATACCGATCATTGTTTGATAATATGACTTCAGGTTTCGCTTATCATGAGGTAATTGTGAATGAAAATAATAAGCCTGTCGATTACAAATATATTGAAGCAAATCCCGCATTTGAAAAATTAACTGGGTTAAAAGCTGAGGATATAATTGGAAAAAGAGTAACTAAAATATTACCAGGGATTGAAGATGATCCTGCTGATTGGATTGGAAGATTTGGTAATGTTGGTCTTACTGGAGTTCCCTTGATAATTGAAGAATACTCGGAAGCTTTGGATTTGTGGTATGAAGTCTCAGGATATTCACCTAAAAAAGGATATTTCGCTGTTAATTTTACTGATATCACAGGATACAAAAAAGCGGAACAACAGATAAAGGAATCTGAAGAAATATTTAGAACTATTACAGAACAATCCTTTATGGGAATATGTATCCTACAAAACAACCAAATTAAGTATGTCAATGAAACGATGTTAGATATGTTTGAATATGATCTTGATGAAGTTGTAAATCGTGATGATGATTTTATTCTCAAAATAATTCATCCTGATGATTTGTCCTTCTTTAAAGAAGTTCAAAAGAGCAGGAAACTGGGAGATTTGAGCGAAAAACCTTACATCTCTTACAGAGTGATTACTAAGTCAGGAAATGTGAAATGGATAGACCAATTTTCAAAGACTATAATATATAAAGGAAATTCTGCTGAATTAATAACCATTGTTGATATAACAGAAAAAATTGGAGCACAAAAAAGGCTACAAGAGTCTGAGGAGAAATATCGGTTAATTTCTGAAAATGAAAATGACTTAATTGCAATCCTTGATTCAAAATTAAAATACAAATATGTCAATGAAGGTTATCATGAAGTATTAGGTTATTCGAAAGAAGAAATGTATAAAAGCCTAGTGATAGATATTATACACCCTAACGATGTTAAGCGTGCACTTAAATCATTTAGGAAAGGTTTGAAAACAGGAATGGGTAGAGAAGAATTAAGAGTAAAAGCTAAAGATGGGAAATTTATTTGGTTCGATGTAAAAGGAAAAACTTTTACGGATATATATGGAGAAATTAACGCACTATTAATTTCAAGAGATATTACTGAGATAAAGAAGGTAGAAGCTAAACTTAGAGAAGTCAGTAAATTAAAATCTGAATTACTTAGAAGAATTTCTCACGAATTGAAAACACCTTTGATATCTATAAAAGGATATACGGAATTAATACTCTCTGTACATGGATATAAACTCGATGATAAAATCATAGAGTCATTAAATGAAATACAAGAGGGATGTTTTCGGCTTGAGAACTTAATAAATGAATTATTAAAAACTGCTACTTTTGAGGACGGTAAGATTCATTTGAATACCAGTATAGAAGACCTTGCGTTTTTAATTAAATTTACAGTAAAAGAATTGCTTGGCTTCGCCGATACAAGAAATCAAACAATTGACCTACAAGTGCACGACAAGTTGATAACAAAATTTGAAAAAGAAAGAGTTTATGAAGTAATAAGTAATCTGCTAACAAATGCAATAAAGTACACCCCTCCAGGAGGAAAGATCAGTATTAAATCTGAAATTGGGTCTGATTCTTATATTATTTCAGTTAAAGATCAAGGAATCGGCCTTACAGATGATGAAAAAACGCGGATTTTTACACAATTTGGAAAAATCGAGCATTATGGTAAGGGTTTGGATATTATTTCAGGTGGTACTGGACTCGGTCTCTTCATAGCAAAAAAAACTATAGAACTTCACGGAGGGAATATTTGGGTTGAATCTGAAGGTAGAAATAAAGGTTCAATTTTTTATTTTTCCTTACCAATAATAAAAAATTAATTCTTGAATTTTAAGTTTTAACTAATCATTAAAATGTAATGAAAAACGCGATTATAGATATAAATATGAGAGTTTATATTCATTATTATTGATCAATTTCAAATTCTTCTATAATTTAAATATATAAAATTTCTGAGATTTTAATCTAAAATTTAAGCTATGAGGTTATTTTACTAAATATATGTTACCAAATACTTTGGATCTCTCATTAGAATAGCTATAAATTCAATATAAATAGACAAACTAAAATTAAAGTTTTTTTGTCTTATTAAAAAATTGAATTTTTTTTATTAAATATTACATCTTTTTATATAAAACAATTATTTAATTATATAGAACAAGGTTTTAATTAAGAACTCCTCATAACCCTAAATTGAGGTTTAACCCCTTTCTCTTAAATTTGAATTGATATGGCTAAATCAAAACTCGATATCGGATTTTTCACGAGTATGTTCGATCAAATTAATGGAACAGCAATCGCGTGTAGAAATCTCGCTGAAGGCATAGCTAAATATACTGGACACAATGTACATGTGTTCGCACCTGGAATTCAAAGACGAAAAAACCAAAGTAAAAATCTACACCTTCATAACTATTTTGGTGCTAAAATTGCTCCTAAAACAGGTTTTGTTCTAAGTTTTCCAATACACCGATATTTCTTTTGCTCTCATGATTATTTAGATATTGCACATATTCACACACATGCAACTTTTGGTTCAATGGCGATTAACTGGGCTAAATTTTTAGGAATCCCCATGGCCGGAACTCATAATTCTCCATTATCATTCTATACTACACAATATATTCCTGTTTTTGGTAAATTACTTTCACGAATGGATTGGGTATGGCGATATGAACGCCATATATTAGATAAATATGATTTAGTCTCTGTTCCAACAAAATCCAAGAAGAATTTACTTAGGAATCAAAGGTTTAAGGAACCTATTGTATGTATGACTAATGGTATCAGTGATTTATATTTCAAGGATGTAAAACAAAATGGTATCCGAGACAAATATAATCTGGACAATAAAAAGATTCTTTTATATGCTTCAAGATTATCTCCTGAGAAAAACCAGTTAAATATTATTAAGGTTTTTAAAAAGATACATAAAGAAGTGCCTGATTCACACTTAGTTCTAGTAGGTAGTGATGGACCATCAAGTGGCCATGTTAAAAAATTAATTAAGAAAAAACCGTATAATGAGTTTGTGTCATATTTAGGCCGTGTACCCTTCAATGATTTGTTAAAATTATATAATACAGCTGATATAAGCTGTTTATGGTCATGGGTCGAAGCAGAAGGATTGGTTTTAATTGAGGCAATGGCTCAAGGAACTCCCACTATCGGCTCGAACAGTTGTGGTATTTCCGACGTGATAAGACATGGGC